>NZ_JBEPFC010000006.1:0-115170 GCF_040301705.1 Streptomyces sp. NPDC000151
CGCGGGCCCCGCTGACCTGGACAGCGCGGGGCCCGCGCCGGGCGCGTTGCGTTCGGCGCGTGGTGCTCCCTGTTCGCTTCGGACGCCGGCGTCCGCCGAGCGGTCAACAGGGAAGCAGTGATGCCCGTTGAGTATTGATGGATGCGAAAAGGGTGTTGGACCTGCATGACTCGCGGCTCGTAGCGTCGTATCCACCGATCGGCACCCCACCCCACGACCAGACAGCGGAGACCACGGATGACGTCCTTCAGCCCGTCGGAGCTCGCCCAGCGCATCGGCTCGGGCCTGCTCTCCTTCCCCGTCACCCACTTCGACGCCGACGACCTCTCCTTCGCCGATGGCGCCTACCGCGACAACATCGAGCGGCTGGCGAAGTACGAGGTCGGCGGGTTGTTCGCGGCAGGCGGCACCGGCGAGTTCTTCTCGTTGACCGCCGCCGAGACCGAGCAGGTGGTGACCGCGGCCGTCCAGGCGGCCCCCGAAGGGACGCCCATCCTCGCCCCGGCCGGCTACGGCACGCGCACCGCCGTGGAGTACGCCAGGGCCGCCGAGCGCACCGGAGCCGACGGCATCCTGCTCTTCCCGCCCTACCTCACCGAGGCCGGGCAGGAGGGCCTCGCCCGGCATGTGGCCGCCGTCTGCCGCGAGACCTCCCTCGGCGTCATCGTCTACGGCCGCGCCAACGCCACGTACACCGATGAAACCCTCGCCCGCCTCGCCGACGAGTGCCCCAACCTCATCGGCTACAAGGACGGCACCGGCGACATCGACGCCATGACCCGCATCTACACCCGGCTCGGCGACCGCCTCACCTACGTGGGCGGCCTGCCCACCGCGGAGACCTACGCCCTGCCGTACCTCGAACTCGGCGTCACCACCTACTCCTCGGCCATCTTCAACTTCCTCCCCGACTTCGCCCTGGAGTTCTACGCCGCCGTCCGCGGCCGCGACCACGACACCGTGCGCACCCTGCTCAGGGACTTCGTCCTGCCGTACACCGAGATCCGCAACCGCAGGGCGGGGTACGCGGTGAGCATCGTCAAGGCCGGCATGACCGCCACGGGGAACGGCGCCGGTCCCGTACGGCCCCCGCTGACCGACCTGGCGGAGGCCGAACTCGCGGAGCTGACCGAGCTGATCGGGAAGCTGCCGGCCACCGCCGCCTGACGCTGCATCACATCGCACCGCACCCGTACGCGCACCCGTACAGAAGGACGATCCCAGGTGACCGCAACACCTCCCCCTCCGCACGAACTCCAGCCCCGGGGCACGATGTTCATCGGCGCCGACGCCGTCGCCGGCACCGGTACGGGCATCCGGTCCCGCAACCCGGAGACCGGCGAGGAACTCGACCCCGCCTACCCCACGGCCTCCCCCGCCGACATCGAGCGGGCCTGCCGGCTCGCCGAGGAAGCCTTCGACGCCTACCGCGCCGTCCACCCCCGGGACCGCGCCCGGTTCCTGGAGCGCATCGCCCATCACCTCACCCTGGCCGGTGACGCGCTCGTCGAGCGCGCCCGGCGCGAAACCGGCCTGTCCGCCGCCCGGCTCGCCGGAGAGGTGGTCCGCACCACCGGCCAGCTGCGGATGTTCGCCGAGGTGCTCGGCGAGGGCAGCTGGCACGGCGCCCGTATCGATCCCGCGCAGCCCGACCGCAGCCCGCAGCCCCGCGTCGACATCCGGCAGCGCCGCATCCCGCTGGGCCCCGTAGCCGTGTTCGGCGCCGGCAACTTCCCGCTCGCCTTCTCCGTCCTCGGCGGCGACACCGCGTCGGCCCTGGCCGCCGGCTGCCCCGTCGTCGTCAAGGCGCACGAGGCGCACCTCGGCACCTCCGAGCTGGCCGCCCGCGCCATCCGTGCCGCCGTCGCCGACACCGGCCTGCCCGAGGGGGTCTTCTCGCTGCTCATCGGCGCGGGACACGACACCGGGACCCGGCTCGTGACCGACCCCCGCATCCAAGCCGTCGGCTTCACCGGCTCCCGTACGGCGGGCCATGCACTGGTGCGGGCCGCCGCCGAGCGCCCCGTTCCCATCCCGGTGTACGCCGAGATGAGCAGCGTCAACCCGGTCGTCCTCCTGCCCGGCGCGCTCGCCGAACGCCCGGAGGAACTCGCCGACGCCTTCACCGAATCGCTCGTGCTGGGCGCGGGCCAGTTCTGCACCAACCCCGGCCTCGTGATCGCCGTCGAGGGCGACGGTCTCGACGCCTTCGCGGCACGGGCGGCCGGCACCATCGACGGCAACGCCGGCGGCACCATGCTCACGCCCGGCATCGCGGAGTCCTACCGGCGGGAGACGGCGGCGGTGGGCGCCCGGCCGGGCGTCCAGGTCCTGGCCCGCGGCGCGCAGCCGCCCACCGCGAGCGGCGGCCGCTCCCTGCTCATGGCCGTGGACGGTGACGACTTCCGCGCCGACCCCGAGTTGCAGCGCGAGATGTTCGGCGCGGCCTCGCTGCTCATCCGCTGCCGCGACCTGAAGCACGTCACCGATGTCCTCGAAGCGCTGGAGGGCCAGCTCACGGCCACCGTGCACACCGCCGACGCCGATCTCGACGAGGCGCGCGCACTGCTGCCGGTCCTCGAACGCCGGGCCGGGCGCGTGTTGTTCAACGGCTGGCCCACCGGCGTGGAGGTCGGTCACGCCATGGTCCACGGCGGACCGTACCCGGCCACCTCCGACGCCCGCACCACCTCCGTCGGCTCCCTGGCCATCGAGCGCTTCCTGCGCCCCGTCGCCTACCAGAACGTCCCCGACGGTCTCCTCCCGCCGCCCCTCCAGGACGCCAACCCGTACGGCATCCCCCGCCGCATCGACGGCCGGCTCGACCTCGGCTGACGCCCGGTCCCACTAACGGCAGTCGATCCGGGCACCGCCCGCCCCCGCGACCGGTCGGGGGCGGGCACGCGGGCTGCGCAGGCCCGTCGGTACGGCGTGATTGCCTGCTGAACGCCGCCGTTGCGCTGCTGCACGCTCGGGGGGGGAGCTCTACCGGGGCGCGCGGGCCGTGCCGCGCGAGCCACGACAGCGATCGCGCCACCGGGGGAACCATGGCCGTCGAACCGCAGCAGCAGGAGACCCCGCTGGGGCCTGCGGGACGCGCTGACCAAGTCCGCCGACGTGTGCCGCCGGCTGACCAGCGCTCCCACCGACAACCTGCTCGACCAGCTCGTGGAACACGCCGCCGAGCGTGCCGTGTTGCGGGTACTGCCGACCACCCCGCCGGAAACCGGCACGCTGACGCAGCTGGGTGCGGTCCGGAAGCTCGGTGACGAGACCGGCGCGACCGTCCCGGCGCGCACGGACGCCTGCGTGCCGCCCCCCTGGACGTGCGCATCGCCGAGCTCCTGCGCGACGCCGGCACCGACCTCGCCGACCTCGCCGACCGGTACCAGGTTCTGCGGGCCGAGATCAGTACCTCCGGACTCGCCTTCGCCCAGGCCAAGCTCGAGCTGGCGCTCGCCTTCCATCACGCGGTCCGCGACGACCAGGAGGGGACCGCCGCCGGCATCGGCCGGCTGCGCGAGCTCACCCGCGAGCGGTGGTTTGCGCTGGTCACCGCTCGGCGCGCGCACATGCGGACCCTGCAATAGCCCCAGTCGTCACGCAGATCTCGTGCGACACAGTGGGCGCAAATTGCAACAGCTACCCACAGTGTCGAGACGACCGTCGCGTCGCCAGAGGTGTCGAGCACGGCGAGGGTGGCGTCGGGGAGCATGCTGTCCGACGCCGGAGCGTGGGCAACAACTCGCGCATCGCAGCAGCCCTGATCAGGACCAGGGCCGCTGCACGGGCTTCTGGGCAAAGAGTTTCTCAATTAGTCGCACAAGTACGGGCGTTCAGGGTTGGCGGTTCATCTGGAATCCGACCCTCCTGTGTGACATTGGCGACTCCCCCAAGGGGAACTGGCACTCCGTTCCGCACGTACCGGAGAGAGTTGCTGCAGCTAAGAGACCCATCGCGCAGCACAGTTGACGATCCATGTATGGGGCAGTCGCTCAACGGGGCACGCAGTGCCGCGCTCCCCGTGCCGCAAGGGGGAGTTGGGGGCACCACGGATTACGCAGCGTGGGGGTACTCTGCTCTGCAATCAGTCACCCCAGGGGCTCGCGAACACTCGTGCCTCCCCGGGGAGTCCACGAAGGTTGTGGGCCCACCCGCCGACCTGCGAAATCCGCAGGTCGCACGGATAGGGGTGATGGATCCCGATGGCCGAGGAAGTTGATGAGCCGGAGGGGCACTGCCGCTGCTGCAGCAAGCGGATGCCGCCGCACCGAAGGGCGGCCCGCTGGCTGGGGCCGGTGCTCTACGTGATCTACAAGATCACGTGGGACCACTGGTCGCTGTAACGCGAAGAGCCCCGACCTAACGGTCGGGGCCGCGCTGCAGACGGAGTGCTGAGGGAGGGCCTCACCAGGATGCTTCGCGGGCGTCAGGTGGGGCCTTCCGCATATTCCGAATGCGGTTACCGCCGCGTATGCAAGAAAAAGACCGCCATTGTGGCGACGATCACACTCGGCTGCGACGATGCCCCCATCTTGCCTTGCACTGCTTCGGTTGTGCACCGTCTGGCCACATGTTGATCTGCCCCCTTCGGCCCGGCTTATACGGCAACACCCCAGGTTGGCAGCCCTTTGATCACCCCTGAGTGACACACTTCACAACCCCCAAGGGTGACTGGAAGCACACCCGCGCGGCCGAATTTAGGGGGGATTTGCTGGTGAAGACTGCACGCAAACGGACAGAACCGACCGCACGGCAGCGCGCGGGGGCACTGTACCCGCCCCCACTGACAATCGCCGGTCACCGACCACGGCTTCGTCGGCAGGGCGACAGTCTCCGGCCGCCTCGGCGGTGCATCGCGGCCATGACGCAAGCCCTGGATGCGCAAAGCCACCAAAGCGACAGTGCCGCGCTCGGTCACACCGGCAACTTCGGCATCGCTCCCAGTGGACTGATGGGCCGTCTTTTCGGCGACTCGTCGTAGTCCACAGAGGACCTGACGATCCCAAGAGACTTGGCTTCCTGCGCGACATCACCGTCGTCATCGCCACTCTCTGGGCCGCCGTACCTTCCAGCGGGGCTGACTCAGCGCGTCGACGGTCCTGACCCCCAGTCAGGAAAGTCAGCGTTGAGTCAGCATTGGGTCAGCATTGGTCCGCCCAGAGATGCTGCGACCTGCTTCGGGCGATCCCCCGCGTCGCCCGAAGCAGGCGGCTTGACCGGATACCGCCTCGGGTCGGGGCGGGTGTCCGGCGACTCGCTGAGTATATTGGCTGAGAGCCAGTCAACGCAGGAGTTACAGCATGTCCCCCCGCAGCGCATCGGTCAACGAAGAATTGCGGCGGCGTTCCCGGGAACGGCTGCTGCAGGCGACGGTCGAGCTGGTGGACGAGCGGGGGTACGAAGCGACGACGCTGGGGGACATCGCGGAGCGGGCCGGGTCGGCGCGTGGCCTGATCTCGTACTACTTCCCGAGTAAGCGGCAGCTCCTGCAGTCCGCCGTGCACCGGCTGATGCATCTGTCGCTGGAGGCCGGGCTGCGTCGGGAGCCGTATCCGGACGGGCCGGACGCCGGGCGGGAGTTGCTGGCCCGGGCGATCGACGCGATCCTGGGGCTGGCCCGGGACCGGCCCAAGCTGATGCGGACGCACATGGCGGGCATCCTGACCGCCGAGGGGTTCATCCAGTGCCCCGAGCAGCAGCGGCTCGCGCAGCTGCTGCGGGACACGGTCGTGGCGTACGGCTCGGCCGACCCCGACACCGACTATCCGCTGCTGCGCGCACTGCTCATGGGTGCGGTGGTCGCCGTACTGCTGCCGGGCGCGCCGATGCCGGTCACCCGGCTGCGCGGCGAGCTGTTCCAGCGGTACGGGCTGGACTGGGAGTTCGGCGCCCCGCCGGACGGTGAGCGAGAACCGTCCGGCGGGATGTTGCCGATGGAACAGACGGAGCAGACGGAACAGACACGACAGATGGGTCAGACGGGGCAGGTAGAGCAGCAGCCGGCGTTGGCGACGCCGGGTCAGCAGTAACCAGGCCCCGCCCAGCGGTGGCCGGGCCCCGTCAGCGGTAGTCGGGCCCCGTCAGCGGTAGTCGGGCTGGGTTTGGACGTTCAGTTCGGGGAGGTGGACCGAGCGCGCGCTGTCGGTGCGGCGGTCGTCGATCTTCAGGACGTCGAAGCCCTTGGCCATGTCGTTGGAGTAGATGTGGCCGTTGTAGTAGTACGCGGACCAGGAGCCACCGCCGACGAGGGTGTCGGCGGAGAGCGGGCCGCGCTCGAAGTAGCCGATCTCCTTGGGCGCGGTGGAGTCGGTGAAGTCCCAGATGGACACGCCGCCCTGGTACCACGCCTGCACCATGATGTCGCGGCCCTTGACCGGGATCAGTGAGCCGTTGTGCGCGACGCAGTTCTCGGTGTCGGCCTGGTGGCGCGGGATCTTGTAGTAGCCGCGGAAGACCAGCTTGCGGTCGTCGCCCTTGCCGGTGATGTCGTAGATGCCGTCGGCACCGCGGGTCGGGCCGGTCTTCTCGTTGCAGGTGGCCGCTCCGCCGCCGCCCAGTTCGTCGGTGAAGACGACCTTCTTGCCGCTCTCGTTGAACGTGGCGGAGTGCCAGAACGCGAAGTTCACGTTGTCCTGGACCCGGTCGATGACCTTGGGCGCCGCGGGGTTCTTGATGTCGAGCAGGATGCCGTCACCCATGCACGCGCCGGCCGCCAGCTTCAGCTTCGGGAAGGTGGTGAGGTCGTGGCAGCCCGTGGTCTTCGAGACGCCGGGGTTGTCGGGGCCGCCCGGGTTGCCGCCGTCGGGGAAGAGCACCGGGAAGTCGACGACCGCGGCCTTCTCGGGGGCCGAGCGCGGCACCTTGATGACGGAGATCCCGTCGTGCGGGGGTTTGCAGTCGGGGAACGTCTCGCTGGGCGAGTACGACGACACGTAGATGTAGACGTTCTTGCCGTCGGGCGCCAGGGTGTGGGTGTGCGAGCCGCACGCGGTCTCGACGGCGGCGACGTACTCGGGGTTTTCCTTGTCGCTGATGTCGAAGACCTTCATGCCCTCCCAGGAGGACTTCTCGGTCGCTGGCTGCGTGGTGCTGCTGCAGGAGTCGTCGCTGCGCGAGGAGTCCGTGGACAGGAAGAGCAGGTCGCCGGAGACCGACACGTCGTTCTGCGAGCCGGGACAGAGGACCTGGCTCACGGTACGGGGTGCGCTGGGCCGGGATATGTCGTAGATCGCGAAGCCGTCGTAGTTGCCGGCGAACGCGTACTTCCCCTGGAAGGCGAGGTCCGAATTGGTGCTCTTCAGCGCCGTCTTGGGGAGGTTGGCGAGGTGCCGGACGTTGTCGCTGTGGACGATCTCGTCCACGCCGGGGATCTCGCCGTTCGCCATGGCCGCCTTGGTGTCGGCCCGCTGACCGCTGCTCACTTCCTTGTGTACGGACGGGGTGTCGCCCGGGTCCGGGGTGGCGGCGGCCGGTCCGGCCGCGAACAGCGAGGCGACCAGGCCGCACGCGGCCACGGCCGCGCGGAGGTGCCCGCGGCGCCCGAGGACCCGGCGTGCGAGGGGCCGGCGTGCGAGGGGCCGACGTGCGAGTGGTCTTCGTACGGCGGAGCTGTCGGTGGGTCTGTCGGTGGGTCTGTCGGTGGGGATGTCGGTGAGCTTGACGGTGGAGCTGTCGGTGGGTCTGTGCGTCGATGACGTCACAGCGTCCTCCCTTGAGTCCGTCCGAGTGAGTCCGTCCGGGATGGGAACGGTTGTTCTGGGTCTGGGTTTGACCCTGGGTAGTATCGCGCTGCTCATGTACATCTCAATAGAGGGCAATGAAGATGTCATGCGTGGGCAACGAACCGGCCGGTCGAGGACAGGAGTTCCCGTGAAGCGTTCCAGGAGACCCGCCGCCGGGATCGTCGCGGCCGTCGCCGCCGCGGTCCTCGGACTGAGCGGGTGTTCGGCGGGTGGCGGCCGGGCGGACGCGGCCGCCGGTGACGCCGGGCAGCAGGTCATCGCGCCCGGGAAGCCCGGCGAACCGGCCCGCACGCTCTCCGCCGACGAGGCGCGCAAGGAAATCGGCGACGACTCGCCGAACTCCGCCGACTTCGGATACGTCCGGATGATGATCGAGCACCACGCGCAGGCCCTGGTGATGACCGAACTCGCCGGTAAACACGCCGAGTCGACGACGGTGCGGCGGATCGCCGACCGGATCGACGCCGCCCAGCGGCCCGAGATCGACGCGATGAAGGGCTGGTTGACGACCCACGGCGGCGACAAGGGGCAGGACGGTCATGGCCAGCACGGCAGCCATGGCGAACACAGCAGCCAGGGCGAGCACGGCAGCCAGGGTGAGCAGAGCAGTCATGGCGAACACGGCGCGGAGCACGCCGCCATGCCCGGTATGGCGACCGACGCCCAGCTCGGGCGGCTGCGCGCGGCCCGTGGCGAGCGCTTCGACGCGCTCTTCCTGAAGCTGATGATCACCCACCACCAGGGCGCGGTGACCATGGCCACGGATGTGCTGTCCGAAGGCAACAACGTCCGCGTGGAGGAGATGGCGACCGACGTCATCGCCCAGCAGACGGCCGAGATCGAGCGGATGCGGAAGGCGGCGCCGTAGGGCCTGTCGTCCCGTGCGGCGGGCGGGGCGGCGCAGGGCGCGTGTTTCGGATCATTCCCGTGGCGTTTTGCGCCACACCAGGGGGCACATCCGCGCGGCACACTCCCCTCACCCGCACGGCGGTGCGATCCTGGAGACATCCCGCGAAAGGGGCCTCCCAGTGCTTCGTGTCGCAGTGATCGGTTCGGGACCGAGCGGGGTCTACACCGCTCAGGCTCTCGTTCAGCAAGAGGCCGTCCCGGACGTCGAGGTGTACGTCCTGGACCGGCTGCCATGCCCGTACGGACTCGTGCGGTACGGCGTGGCGCCCGACCACGAGAAGATCAAGACCCTGCAGCGCACGCTCCGGACCGTGCTCGAACACCCACGGGTCCATTTCCTGGGCCACGTGGACGTCGGCACGGGCGGGCTCGACCACGCCGAGCTGCGCCGCATCTTCCACGCGGTGGTGTACTGCGTGGGCGCCGCCACCGACCGGCGGCTCGGCATCCCGGGCGAGGAGCTGCCGGGCAGCCGCTCCGCCACGGAGTTCGTGTCCTGGTACAGCGCGCACCCGGACGCGGCGGCGGCCGGCGGCTTCGCGCTCGGCAGGTCGTCCGCCGTGGTCATCGGCATGGGCAACGTCGCCGTCGACGTGGCGCGCATTCTCGCCCGCGCGGCCGGCGACCTGGTGCCGACGGACGTGCCGCAGCCCGCCCTGGAGGCGCTCGCCGGCAGTGGTGTGCGCGACGTCTGGATGGTGGGGCGGCGCGGCCCCACGCAGGCGAAGTTCACCACGAAGGAGCTGCGGGAGCTGGGTGCGCTGCCCGGCGCCGACGTGGTCGTACGCCCCGATGAGCTGGCGATGGATCCGGCGTGCGGCGCGGACCCGGGCGCGCTGCCGGCCGTGGTGCGGCGCAACGTCGACGTGCTGCGGGAGTGGGCGCAGCGGCCCGCATCGCCGCCGGACGGCCCACGGCGCCGCATTCACCTGCGGTTCTACCTGCGCCCCACCGAGCTGGTCGGCGATGCGCGGGACGGTGTGCGGGCCGTGCGGTTCGAGCGGACCGCGCCGGACGGGCAGGGCGGGGTGCGCGGCACCGGGGAGTACGAGGACATCGAGGCGGGGCTGGTGCTGCGCTCGGTGGGGTACCGCGGAGTGGCGCAGCCGGGGCTGCCGTTCGACGCGGCGACGGGGACGGTACCGAACGCGGAGGGGCGGGTGCTGCGGGACGGCACACCGTGCGCGGGCGAGTACGTCGCCGGGTGGATCAAGCGCGGGCCGACCGGCGTGATCGGCACGAACCGGCCGTGCGCGAAGCAGACGGTGGGCTCGCTGCTCGCCGACGCGCCGGGGCTGGCCGGGCAGGAGCTGCCGGCGAACCCGGTGGCGGCGCTGCGGCTGGCCGGGCAGCGGCCGGTGCCGTGGCCGGGCTGGCTGGGCATCGAGGCGGCGGAGGCGGCGCTGGGCCAGGAGCTGGGGCGTTCGACGGTCAAGATCCCGGACTGGGAGGGCTTGCTGGAGGCGGCGCGGGCGGGGAAGTGAGGACGGCCCCCAGCGGCTGCCCCGCTACAGCCTGCCCGCCGGGCCCCGTCACCCTCTCCCCGTCGGGAACCCCGCGCTGACCGCAAACCCGCCGTCGCCCGTCGGATGCGCGGCGAACGTGCCGCCGAGCAGCAGCGCGCGCTCCCGCAGGCCCAGCAGGCCGTGGCCGCCCTCTGGCAGCGCCGACTCCCCGGGTGCCGCGGCCGGGCCGTTGCGCACGTCCACGGTCAGCCACTCCCCCGCCGTACGGTTGTCCGTCACGTCCACGGTGACCCGGACATCCGCGCCGGGCGCGTGCTTGCGTACGTTCGTCAGCGCTTCCTGGACGGTCCGGTAGGCGGCGCGTTCGACCGCTTCGGGCCAGCCGCGCGCTGCCGCGTTGTCTCCACCGAACGTGGCGTCCCCGCCGAGCGCGCCGTCGAGGTCCAGGGCCACCCGCAGGCCGCTCTCCGCCGCCAGCCGGGGCAGGTCGGCCAGGCGGGGCTGCGGGGCGAGCCCGGCGCCCGTACCGCCGCCGGAGCGCAGCGCCCCGACCATGTGCCGCAGCTCCTCCAGGGTCTTCGCGGCGAGGTCGCGCACGGTGCCGGCGCGCTCCCGGGAGGCGTCGTCCCCGCAGGTCATCTGCAGCGCCCCGGCCTGCAGGCTGATCAGGCTCACCTGGTGCGCGACGACGTCGTGCATCTCGCGCGCGAGCCGGGCCCGCTCGGTGGTCACCGCCCGCTCGGCCCGCAGCTCCGCCTCCCGGTGGCGGCTCTCGGTGAGGTCCCGGACGCGCTCCCGCAGCTGGGTCCGCGCCCGCGCCCAGCGCCCGAACACGGCGGCGCCGGCGCCGAGGACGCAGGAGTCGAGCAGGTCCAGGAGGCTCTGGCGGTCCGCGGTGGGGGTGTAGTCGCCGAGGGGGTACGGGAGGTAGTGCACGAGGGCCAGGGCCGCGGCCCCCGCCACGACGAGGGCGGTGCCGGCGCGCCGGGCCGCGAGCGTGCAGAGGGCGATCATCGGGGCGAACCAGATGTACCCGATGTACATGCCCAGCAGCGTGACCACGAGGGCCACTTCGGGGCAGCGGCGCCGGAGCGGCAGGACGAGGGCGGACGCGAGCGAGGTCCACAGGCCGAGGCCCGGCCGCACGCCGTGGACCAGGAAGGCGTCCACCAGCCCGAGGGCCACGGGGAGCGTCGGTGCGAGGACGCCGCGTACCGGTAGCGGACGGCGGGGCAGCCGGGCGACGGCGGTCGCGCCGGCCGGACCGACGTCCGTACCGTCGTGCACGGCCGGGGCGCCGGCCGGCTTGGCGGCCGTGCCGTCGTTCACCGCCGCGCGTCCCCGTACGCCCCGTTCACCCCGTACGCCCGGTCCGCCTCGCCCAGCCGCACCAGTCCCGCCCGGTCGGCGATCACCGCGGCCTGTACGCGGTTGAGTCCGCCCAGCTTTCCGAGCAGCGCGCTGACGTGGTCCTTGACCGTGCCGTGCGCCAAGTGCAGGCGCAGCGCGATCTCGCCGTTCGGCAGGCCCTCGCCGACCAGCGCGAGCACCTGGCGCTCGCGGTCGGTGAGGCCGCCGACGCTGCGGGCCGCGGCCGCGTCCGGCTTGCCGCCGAGGTAACCGCCGATCACGGCCGGGGTGACGCCGGGCGCGAGCACCCGGCCGCCGTCGGCCAGTACGCGTACGGCGTGCACGAGTTGTTCGGGCGCGGTGTCCTTCAGGAGGAAGCCGGCGGCCCCGTCGTGCAGCGCGGCGCCGAGGTACTCCTCGCCGTCGAAGGTGGTCAGCATGGCGGTCTTCGGGGGCTGCGGCAGGTCGCGCAGCCCGCGCAGGATGGTCAGGCCGTCCACGTCCGGCATCCGGATGTCCAGCAGCAGCACGTCCGGGCGGTGGGCCAGCAGCGTGGCCCGCGCCTCGGCGCCGCCGCAGTCGGCGACCACCTCGATGTCGGGCGCGGAGCCGAGGATCAGCCGCAGCCCGGAACGCACCAGTTCCTCGTCGTCGACGACCACGACCCGAATCACCCGAGCTCCTCGTTCCCGCTGCCGGCCGCCGGTCCCGGAGGTCCGCGCGGTGCTTCCCGCGGTCGAGGTTACGGCAGGTAAGGGGCGCCGGAACGGGACCTGAAGAGGAGATCGCGGGTGTCCGCCCCCGCCGGTCGGCGGGGCGTGCCGCGGACCGGCGGGGGATCCGCCGGCGGGCCGGGGCGGCGAGGGTTGCGGGCATGACAGGAAAGCACGCAGCGCCCAAGGCGCGGTCCCGGCGCGGCGCGGCGCTCCGCAGGACCGTACTGACCACCACAGCGCTGACCGGCCTCTCGGCCACGCTGGTCGCCGCCGCGCCCGGTCACGCCGCCTCCGGGTACACCGCCGCTCCCGTCCGCGGCCTGGTGCCGGAGTACGCGAAGCCCGGCAGCGGCGGGGCGGACGAGCGGGCGTTCCTCCAGCGGAACCACCTGCTGGAGCGGGTCTCGGGCAAGCTCAACACCCGGCTGCGCATCCCGGCGAAGATCCGGATGACCGGCCGCTCGTGCGGGAACAGCGACATCGCGTACGACCCGGGCAGGGGCCGGATCGACGTCTGCTACGAGTTCGTCGCCGAGGTCCGCGACATGTTCAAGGACGCCGGGTACGGCAGGGTCGGCGAGCGGACGGCGGGCGTGGTGTCGGAGACGCTGTACCACGAGTCGGCGCACGCGCTGATCGACAAGCTGCACCTGCCGTTCACCGGCCACGAGGAGGACGCCGCCGACCAGTTCGCCGCGTACAACCTGATCCCGCAGGGCCGCGGGGGCCAGGAGTCGCTGCTCGCCGCAGCGGAGAACTACGACCTGTACGCGCGGGAGGAGGCGGGCCACATCGACCACTCCGACGAGCACTCCCCCAGCGCCGCGCGCGCCGCGAACTACCGCTCCTACCTCTACGGCGCCGACCCGAAGCGCTGGCGCTCACTCGTCGACGGCACGCACCTGACGCGCGCCCGCTCGGAGTACTCCCGGGAGGACTACCAGGACCTCAGGGCCGGCTGGTCGCACCTGTTGCGGCCGCACCTGCGCCGGCGCTGAGGCCGGCCGCCGCCTGCCGCCGGGCCGCGGCGAGGACGGTGTCCAGCAGGCCCGGGAAGAGCCCTTCCAGGTCGTCCCTGCGCAGCGCGTTCATCTTGGCCGTGCCGCGGTACGCCTGGGTGATCACGCCGTGTTCGCGCAGCACCCGGAAGTGGTGGGTGAGCGTCGACTTGCTGACGGGCGCGTCGAAGACCGAGCAGGAGCATTCCCCTTCGGCCTCGTCCAGCACCAGCACGATCCCGAGGCGGACGGGGTCGGCGAGCGCGTGCAGCACGTCCTCCAGCCGGATGTCGTCGCGGCTCGGGTGCCCCAGCACGCGCGGGGCGTTCCCGGTCGGCGTTGGGGTGACGGCGGGCGGCATGACGGCTCCTGTCGGTCGGCGCACGAGGGCCGGGCGGACGGTGAATGTACGAGACCTATCGTACTTCCCGGCCGCCCGGCCCGCCATGTTTCCGGCGCGTTCCGGCACGAAAGAACGGGGTGAACTCGCGCCACACCCCTTGCCAAGGCGAGATCGTACGTGTTCGGATTATCTCCATCGGGACGCGCCGACCGGCGCGTCACCGCAGATCAGAGCATGATCAGAGCATGTTCGGCGGGCTCATCACGCATGTCTGCGCACGCTTGCGCCCGCCCCGCACGACGCACTCCACGGGCTCACGAGCCCACGTTGCCCGTACGTTCCCCGTACGTCCTTGGAGGACCCGTGTTCGATCTTTCCTCCGTCGACCTGCTCGACGCCTTCACCCGCGAACTGCGCCTGTGCAAGCTCCGCAGCGACGAGCACGTCGTCGTGCTCGCCGAGCCGGGCAGCCGCGGCGACTACGTGGCGGCCGCCTTCGGCGCCGCCAAGGCGTGCGGCGCCCACGTCATCGCCGCCACCGTGCCCGGCGGCACCCCGGCCCCGATGCCCAGCACGCACACCGGCGCGGGCCCCGGCCTCACCTCCGTACTCCACGACACCACCGCCCAGGACCTGCTGAAATCCGCCGACCTGGTCGTCGACCTGACCCGCGAGGGATTCATCCACGCGCCCGTCCAGCAGGAGATCCTCAAGGCCGGCACGCGCATCATCTTCGTCTGCGACGCCCCCGACGTCCTCGTACGGAATCTGCCGAAGGAGGCGGACAAGGCGGCGGTGCTGGAAGGCGTCGAGCTGCTGAAGCGGTCGTCCGTCATGCGGGTCACGTCCGCGGCGGGCACCGATCTGACGGTGCGGCTCAGCGGCTCGAAGCCGGAGTTCCAGTGCGGCTTCGCGGACGACCCGGGGCGCTGGGACCACTGGCCCAGCACGATGGTGCTGTGCTGGCCGGAGATCTCCGACGGGCGGATCGTGCTCGCCGAGGGCGACATCCTGCTGCCGTTCAAGGAGTACGTACGGGAGCCGGTCACCCTGGAGATCGCCGCGGGCCACATCGAGAAGGTGACCGGCGGGGCCGAGGCCGCGCTGCTGAACACCTTCTTCGAGGACGCGGACGACAAGTGGGGCCGCAGCCTCTCCCACATGGGGTGGGGTCTGATGCGTACGGCGGACTGGTTCGCCACCGCGATGTACGGCAAGGACGAGCTGATGGGCATGGACGCCCGCGCCTTCGCCGGCAACTTCCTGTGGTCCACGGGCCCGCACCCGGTGCTCGGCCGCGAGTCCTACGCGCACCTCGACATCGCGATGCGCGGCTGCACCGTCTCGGTCGACGGCACCGAGGTCGTCGTGGCCGGCCGGCTCGCCGAGGACGGCTGACCGGCCCCGCCCTTCGTATCCCGACAACGCCTTGGAGGAACAGTGGCGCCCAGCCAGTCGTACCAAGTCACCATCGTCGGCGGCGGTCTCGGCGGCATGACCGCCGCGCTGGCCCTGCGTCATCAGGGCCTGCGGGTCACCGTCCTGGAGCAGGCGGCGCAGCTGGGCGAGGTCGGCGCGGGTATCCAGACCGCGCCCAACGCCAGCCGGGTCCTGCTCGGGCTCGGCCTGCGCCGGCAGCTGGCGGCCATCCACACCGAGCCGCTGGACCAGGTCAGGCGGCGCTGGCAGGACGGCAGCATCATCGGCCTCACGTCGCTGGGGCAGCACTGCAAGGACCGGTACAACGCCCCCTACTGGCACTACCACCGGGCCGACCTGCACCGCGTGATCATGGAGGCGTGCCTCGACCCGGCGGGTCCCGGGCCGGCCGTGGAGGTGCACACCTCCAGCCGGGTCGCGGAGCTGGACCGGTCCGACCCCGCCCGGCCGGTGGCCGTGACCGACGACGGCCGCCGGTACGCCGGGGACGTGCTGATCGGCGCCGACGGCATCCGCAGCCGGGTGCGCGACCTGATGGGCGCGGCCGACACGCTGGAGTTCTCCGGCGAGATGGCCTTCCGGGCGCTGATCCCCGGCGACCTGATCGCGGCCGACCCCGCCACCCGCTGGCTGGTCGACCGGTACCAGAGCACCATCTGGTACGGCCCGGACCGGCATCTGGTCCACTACATGATCCGGCGCGGGGAGTTCCTCAACATCGTCGCGTGTGTGCCTTGCACGGACGAGGTCGCCGAGAAGTGGACCGTCGCCGCGACCACGCAGGACCTGGTGGATGCCTTCCCCGGGTGGGACGACCGGGTGCCCGCGATGCTCTCCAAGGCCAAGGAGGACGTCAGCTGCTTCGCGCTCTACCACCGGCGCCGGGACCCGGTCTGGATGGACGGCCGCGTCGCGCTGCTGGGCGACTCCTGCCACGCCATGCTCCCGTACCAGGCGCAGGGCGCCTCGCAGGCGATGGAGGACGCGGCGGTGCTCGCGGAGGAGCTGGGCGGTGTGCACACCGGTGACGTCGAGGCGGCGCTGCGGCGCTATGTCTCCCGGCGGGCCAAGCACGCGGGGATGGTGCAGGACGCCTCGCTGCAGAACAAGACCTTCTACCACTTCCCCGACGGGCCCGAGCAGCGCGCCCGGGACGAGAAGCTCCGGCGCTTCGAGGGCGAGTCCGACCTGTCCTACGAGTGGCTGTGGGGCGGCACCCCGCTCCACGACCCCGACGCCGTCGCCTTCTCCTACCAGTTCGCCCGCTGACCCACCCGGCTGTCCCTTGGAGCGACCATGAAGACAGGCGATCAGATCGTCCAGGACCTCCCCTGGAGATGGGGAGTCCAGGGCCGGATCTTCCTCATCGGCGGCCTCGGCTACCTCTTCGACGCGTACGACATCGCGCTCAACGGCTTCCTGATGCCGCTGGTCGGCGCGCACTTCGACCTCTCGCTCGGCGCCCGCGGCCTGGTCGCCACCGCCAACCTGGTCGGCATGGCCGTCGGTGCGGTGGCGTGGGGCGCGGTCGCGGACCGCATCGGCCGCAAGAAGGCGTTCAGTGTCACTCTGCTGATCTTCGCGGTGTTCTCGGTGCTCGGCGCGCTCGCCCCGGCCTACCCGGTCTTCCTGGCCCTGCGCTTCCTGGCAGGCGTCGGGCTCGGCGGCTGCATCCCGGTCGACTACGCGCTGGTGGGCGAGTTCTCGCCGCGGAAGTACCGGGGGCGGGTGCTCACCGCGCTGGACGCGTGGTGGCCGGTGGGCGTGACACTGTGCGGCCTGGTGTCGACGGCGATGCTGACGCTGGACGACAACTGGCGGTGGATGCTCGCCACGATGAGCCTGCCCGCGCTGCTGCTCTTCTGGGTGCGCCGCGGCGTGCCCGAGTCGCCGGTCTACCTCACGCGGAAGGGCCGCGAGGCGGAGGCGCGAGCCGTCATCGACGACCTGGTGGCGCGCACCGGGGCGCCCGTCGAGCCGTACGTGATCCCGGATCCGGTGGTCGAGGAGCGGACGCGGGGCCCGCGGGCCGCGGTCGAACAGCTCGTCGGACTCTGGAAGTTCAGCCCGCGGATCACCTCCGCCGCCTGGCTGCTCTTCGCGACCGTCATGCTCGTCTACTACGCGGCGCTGAGCTGGCTGCCCTCCATCCTCAAGGAGGAGGGCCTCGGCGACACGGCGGCGTTCATGAACACCACACTGATGAGCGGCGTCGGCATCGTCGGCGTGCTGGTCTCCACCGCGCTGGTGGACCTGGTCGGCCGCAAGTGGCTGATCGGCGTCTCGGCGCCGATCGCTTCCCTGGCGCTGGTGGTCTTCGCGCTGGTGCTGAAGATGCCGACCGGGTCGGTCGTGGCCATCGGCGCCTTCGGCTTCCTGATGCAGCTGACCATCCCCGCGATGTACGCCTACGTCGCCGAGCTCTACCCGACGCGGCTGCGGGCGAGCGGCTTCGGCTGGGCCTCGTCCGTCAGCCGGGTGCTCACGGGATTCGCGCCGCTGCTGTTCGGCTCGGTGCTGTGGCCGGTGCTCGGGCTGCCGCTGACGTTCGCGGTACTCGGCCTGGCGGTACTGCTCGCCGTCGGCTGGATGGCGGTCGCGGCGCCCGAGACGAAGGGCCGGGCGCTGGACGGCACGGACCCGGACGCCCCGGCGGACGCGCCGCAGCCCGCACCCGAGCACACTCCCTGACCGCTCACCGTACCGAGAGGAGGACCATGAAACCCGCCCCCTTCCGCTACCACCGGGCGCGCAGTGCCGAGGACGCCACCCGGCTGCTGGCCGAGCTCGGCGACGAGGCGAAGGTCATCGCCGGCGGCCAGAGCCTGGTCGCGATGATGAACTACCGGCTGGCCCGGCCCGCCCACCTGGTCGACATCGGCGGTCTGCGCGCCCTCGACCACCTGCACACGGACGCCGACGGCGGCCTGCGCATCGGGGCGCTGACCACGCACCACACCGTGGAGACCGCCCCGCCGGGCGTCCTGGAGCCGGGGTTCGGCGTGCTGCGCCGGGCCATGCGCTGGATCGGGCATCTGCCGATCCGGACCCGCGGCACGGTCGGCGGCAGCCTCGCGCACGCCGACGCCACCGCCGAGTGGTGCCTGCTGGCCGTCGCGCTCGGCGCCGAGCTGGTGGCCGAGGGCCCGCACGGGCAACGCCGTATCCGCGCCGAGGACTTCTTCTTCGGGTACTACACCACCGCGCTGGACCCCGGCGAACTCCTCGTCGAGGTCGTCTTCCCGCGGCCCGCGCCGCACGCCGCGCTCACCGAATTCGCCGAGCGCCAAGGGGACTTCGCGATCGTGGCGGCCGCCGTGGACCTCGACGTCGAGGACGGGGCGGTACGCGGTGGGCGGGTGGCGCTGGGCGGCGTGGCCCCCGCGCCGGTACGGATTCCGGCGGCGGAAGCCGTGCTGGCCGGTGGCGGCACCTTCGCCGAGTGCGCGGCCGCCGCGGCCGACGCGAGCGATCCGCCCGGCGACGCCAACGGCAGCCCGGCATACCGCCGGCACCTCATCCGCACCCTTGTCGAGCGCGCCTGCGAGGAGGCGATGTCACCGTGACACCCCGTACGGAGGACCGGCTGGTCGGCCAATCGGTCGCCCGCCGCGAGGACCCACGGCTGCTCTCCGGCCGCGGCCGGTTCGTCGACGACATCGCGCTGCCGGGGATGCTGCACGCGCAGTTCGTCCGCAGCACCGTCGCGCACGCCGAGGTCACCGCCGTCGACCTGAGCGCGGTGCGCCACGTACCGGGCGTGGTCGCGGCGTTCACCGCCGAGGACCTGGAGCTGGCCGACATCACGGCCCGGCTGGACCGCCCGCTCACCGAATTCGTCCCCACGGCCATGCCGGTGCTCGCCCGGGACCGGGTCCGGTACGTCGGCGAGCCCCTCGCCATCGTCGTCGCCCGGGACGCGTACGCCGCCGAGGACGGCCTGGAGGCGGCCAAGGTGAGCTATGCGCCGCTGCCCCCGGTGACCTGCGAGGACGATGCGCTCGCGCCCGGTGCGCCGCTCCTCCACGACGACGCGCCGCGCAACACCCTCGTCGACGTCTCCCTCTTCGCCTCGGAAGGCATCGACGCGGTCTTCGCGGCCGCGCCGTGCGTGGTGCACGTCGACTCCCGGACGGGACGCCAGAACGCACTGCCGCTGGAGACCCGCGGCACGGTGGCGCACTGGGACGACCGCGAGGAACAGCTCGTACTGGAGACCTGTACGCAGGTACCGCACCAGGTGCGCACCGTCGCCGCGCGCTGCCTGGGGCTGGACGAGCGGGCCGTACGGGTGCGGGTGCCGGACATGGGCGGCGGCTTCGGCCTGAAGTGCGTCGTCGGCCGCGAGGAGATCGCCGCCGCCGCTGCCGCGCTGCGGCTGCGCCGGCCGGTCAAGTGGATCGAGGACCGCAAGGACGCGCTGACCGCGTCGTTCCTCGCCCGCGAGCAGCACTACGACGTGCGGGCCGCGTTCGACGCCGAGGGCCGCATCCTGGGGCTGGACGCGGAGGTGGTGTGCGACATGGGCGCGTACTCCTGCTACCCGTTCACCGCGGGCATCGAGCCGCTGATGGCGTCGGCCGAGATGCCGGGCGTGTACAAGGTGCCCGCGTACCGGGTGCGCGGCCGGGCGGTCACCACCAACAAGGCGCCGACCGCGCCGTACCGGGGCGTGAGCCGGCCGCAGTACGTGATGGTGATCGAGCGGCTCTTCGAGCGGGCCGCGCGCGAACTGGGCCTGGACCCGGTCGAGATCCGCCGCCGCAACGTCATCACCGACTTCCCGTACACGGGCGTCAACGGCATCACCTACGACCCGGGCTCCTACCGCGAGTCGCTGGACCTGTGCGAGCGGGCGGTGCGGGCGGAGGGCTGGTACGAGAAGCGGGCGACGGCCGCCGCCGAGGGGCGCCACCTGGGCATCGGGTACTCCTGCTTCAGCGAGCGCACCGGCTACGGCTCCACCGCCTTCGCGCAGCGCAAGATGGAGGTGGTCCCCGGCTTCGATCTCTCCGAGGTCCGGATGGACACCAGCGGCGCGGTCACGGTCACCACCGGCACGATGAGCCACGGCCAGAGCCATGAGACGACCATGGCGCAGATCGTCGCCGACGAGCTGGGGCTGCCGCTCGCGAAGGTGAAGCTGCACCAGGGCGACACCGACCGGATCACCTACGGCTGGGGCACCTTCGCCAGCCGCTCGATCGCCGTCGGCGGCAGCGCGGTCCGGCTCGCCGCCGCCGAGCTGGGGGCCAAGCTGCGCCGGATCGCCGCGGCCCGCTGGGGCGTCGCCCCGGAGGAGACGGAGTGCGGCGAGGGGCTGGTCCGCCGCCGCGACGCGCCTTCCGTGACGCTCACGTACGAGCAGCTGGCCGAGATCGCGTACCTCAAGGCGCATCTGCTGCCGAAGGACATCGCACCGGGGCTGACCGGCACCGCCGCGTTCGATGTCTTCAACGACGGCACGTTCTCCAACGCCACCCACGCCTGCGTGGTGGAGCTGCACGAAGGCACCGGGCAGGTGGAGATCCTGCGGTACGTCTGCGTCGAGGACTGCGGCGTGGCCATCAACCCGCAGGTGGTGGAGGGCCAGTGCCGGGGCGGCATCGCGCAGGGCATCGCGGGCGCGCTGTTCGAGCAGGTGACGTACGACGCGCAGGGCGAGCCGTCCGCGACCGGCTTCATGGACTACAAGGTGCCCACCGCGCACGAGATCCCCGAGGTGGCGATCCACCATCTGGAGACGCCGTGCGCGTTCACCGAGACCGGCGCGAAGGGCGCCGGCGAGGGCGGCACGATCGGCGCCCCGGCCGCCGTGCTGAACGCCGTCAACGACGCCCTGCGCACCACCGGCGTCGAGCTGGACCACACCCCGATCACGCCGGAGGCGGTGCACGACGCACTGCGGCGGCAGCGGACCCTGGAGCGCGCCCGATGACCGATGCAGCGACTGATCTGCAGTTGATGACACTTGATGTCAACGGTGAGGAGCACGAGGTGCTCGCCGAGTCCCGGCGCACCCTCGTGGACGTACTCCGGCACGATCTGCGGCTGACAGGCACGCATGTCGGATGCGAACACGGGATCTGCGGCGCCTGCACGGTGCTGGTCGACGACCGTCCCGTACGGGCCTGCCTGATGTTCGCGGCACAGGCGGAGGGGGCGCGAATCCGTACCGTCGAGTCCCTTTCACAGGGCACCGACGAGTGTGAACTCAGCGATCTGCAGCAAGCGTTCAGCGCACACCACGGGCTCCAGTGCGGCTTCTGCACGCCCGGGTTCCTGATGCTCGCCGAGGGGTTCCTCGCCGAGCGGCCGGACGCGAGCAAGGAGGAGATCCGCGAGGTGGTCGCGGCCAACCTGTGCCGGTGCACCGGCTACCAGACCATCGTCGAGGCCATCGACGGCTGTGCGGCGGCCCGTCGGCGCGCCGGGAAGGAGAACTGATGCAGCTGACCAACACGGTCCCCGTGAAGGCCCCGCCGGACCAGGTGTTCGCGCTGCTCAACGATGTCGAGCGGGTCGCGTCCTGCATGCCGGGCGGCACGCTCACGGGGCAGGACGGGGACGCCTGGCAGGGCAGGGTGACGGTCCGGGTCGGCCCGGTCACGGCGGCGTACGCGGGGACCGTACGGTTCCTGGAGGCCGATGCCGGGGAGCGGCGGCTGCGGGTGCAGGCGCGCGGCGCCGACACGCACGGCAGCGGTGACGCCGAGGCCGAGGTCACGCTGGTGGTGGCGGAGGCGCCGGAGGGCGCGCTGCTGCGGCTGGACACGGACCTGGTCATCCGCGGGAAGATCGCGCAGTTCGGGAAGGGCGCGATCGGCGCGGTCTCGGACCGGATCCTGCAGCAGTTCGCGCAGAATCTGGGGAGTCTGCTGGATCAGGAGCGGGTGCCGGCGGCGGGTCCGTCGGCGATGCCTGCTGCCGCCGGCACTCCGGTCACCGCGGCCGCCGCCCCGGCCCCCGAGCTGGACGGCCTGGCGATGCTCGGCGGGCCCGCGCTCGCCAAGTACGGCCCGGTGGCCGCCGCCTTCGCCTTCGGGCTGTTCGAGGGCTGGCTGCTCGGCCGGATGGCCGGGCTGCGCCGCGAGCTGAAGGCGGCGAGGCGGGCATGAGCGCGAGCCAGTACGGAACGGCCACCGACCGCACCTACGACCGGGCCGGCTTCGGCGCCCCCGTGCGCCGCGGCAGCCGCCCCGCGATCGTGGTCGTCGACCTCACCCGCGGCTTCACCGAGGACTCCTTCCCCTCCGGCGCCGATCTGACCGAAGTCGTGGGCGCGACAAGGGAATTGATCGAGGCCGGCCGGGCCGCCGGGGTCCCGGTCGTGTTCACCGCCATCGCGTACACCCCCGCAGAGGCGGCCGGTGACGGCATCACCTGGCTGCAGAAGGCACAGGGGATGCGCGCCCTGCACGAAGGCAGCGAGGCCGTCGCGATCGATCCCCGGCTGCCGCGCCGCCCCGAGGACCATCTCGTCGTGAAGAAGGGCGCGTCGGCGTTCTTCGGCACCTCGCTCGCCGCCACGCTGACCGGCCTGGGCTGCGACACGGTCCTGATCTGCGGCGCGACAACGAGTGGCTGCGTACGCGCCACCGCGGTGGACGCCGTGCAGTCCGGCTTCCCCGTCCTCGTACCGCGCGAGTGCGTGGGCGACCGCGCGCCCGGACCGCACGAAGCGAACCTCTTCGACATCCAGGCGAAGTACGGCGACGTCATCGGACTCGCCGAAGCGGTCGACTATCTCAAGGAACTCCCCATGCCGCAGCACGACATGCCGCAGCACGCACAGGACCGGCGGTCGATCAGCCAGGCCGCGTCGGCGGACCTCGCCGACATTCCCGCCACCAGCCGCTGGGTACGCTCCGGCGCCGCCCGGCTGCACGTACTCGACTACGGCGGTCCCGGCGTCCCCGTGGTGATCCTGCCCGGCATCACCAGCCCGGCCGTCACCATGGACTTCGTCGCACGCGAACTCACCGATCTGGCACGGCCGTTGGTGGTGGACGTGCGAGGGCGCGGGCTGTCGGACGGCGGCGGCACGTACACCCTGGAGGAGTACGCCGAGGACACCGAGGCCGTGGTGACCGGGC
This sequence comes from Streptomyces sp. NPDC000151, assembly GCF_040301705.1. Lineage (NCBI taxonomy): Bacteria > Bacillati > Actinomycetota > Actinomycetes > Kitasatosporales > Streptomycetaceae > Streptomyces > Streptomyces sp. NPDC000151. Next base: position 23,064 of record NZ_JBEPFC010000006.1, read on the forward strand.
TCGGGCTGGAGCGCCCGGTGCTCTTCGGGCACTCGATGGGCGCGCGGATCGCCGCGGTCGCCGCGGTGCGCGGCAAGGTGCCCCTCGGCGGTACAGTGCTCGCCGACCCGCCGATGAGCGGTCCGGGGCGGGGCCCGTACCCGACCACGCTGGACGCGTTCCTCGGGCAGCTCGCGCAGGCCGTGCGCGGCACCGACGCCGACGAAGTCGCGGCCTCCTGGCCGCGCTGGCCGCGCCGGGAGCAGGAGCTGCGGGCCCGCTGGCTGAGCAGCTGCGAGCGGGCGGCGATCGTGGCCACGCACCGCGGCTTCGAGACGGAGGACTTCTTCGACTGGTGGCCTTCCGTGCCGGGGCCGACGGCGCTGCTGTACGGCGCGGACAGCCCGGTGGTCACGGCCGCGGGGGCCGCCGAGGCCGCCGCCGCACTGCCCTCCGCGGCCTTCACCGCGATCCCGGACGCCGGCCACATGATCTTCTGGGACAACCCGCCGGCGGCGCTCGCGGCCCTGCGCTCGGCACTCACCGCCGTGCTGCCGTGACCTGCTGGTCCGCCGCCGCCCCGGCAATCCACCGTGATTGAGTTGGCCCATGGCTGACGACACCGCTTCTGTAGCACCTTCGTCCGAAATTCCCAAGGTCCCCACGGCCCTCACCGCAGCGCCCGGCTACCAAGTACGCCGTCTCTACCAGGCGTATCTCGCGGTCTGGGTGCGGGCCGTGGACCCCACGCTCACCGGACCGCAGTTCGCGGTGCTGACCGCCGTGGACGCGGCACCGGGCCGCGACCAGAGATCGATGGCCTCGGCCGTGGCCCTGGACACCTCCACGATGGCGGACGTGGCCCGGCGGCTGGAGAACCGCGGCCTGATCGTCCGCCGCACCGCCGCCGATGACGGCCGCCGCAAGCTGCTCTACCTGACCGAGGAGGGCGAGCGGACCCTCCACGACGCCAACGACCGGGCGCGCGCCCTGGACGAACGGCTCCTCGGGCCGTACGACGCCGAGCGGCGCGCGGACCTCATGCACCTGCTGACATCCATGGCCGACCACTGGGAGGGCCTGGCCAGGGAGTCCTGACCCCACTGGAGAGACCCGTGACGGACCACCACATCGGCATGATCGTGCCGAGCTCGAACCTGACGATGGAGACCGAGCTGCCGCGCATGCTGCGGGCCCGGGAACAGGAGCGGCCGGGCGACCGCTTCGTCTTCCACAGCAGCCGGATGCGGATGCAGCACGTCACGCCCGAGCAGCTGCGCGGCATGAACGCGCAGACCGAGCGGGCCGCGCTCGAACTCGCCGACGCCCGCCCCGACGTCGTCGCCACGGCCTGTCTGGTCGCGATCATGGCGCAGGGTCCGGGCCACCACTGCACGGCCGAGGCCGAGATCACGAAGGCGCTGCGCGGCCAGGGCGCGCAGGCTCCGGTGGTCTCCAGCGCCGGTGCGCTGCTCGACGGCATCGCGGCGCTGGGCGCCCGCCGGGTCGCGATCCTCACCCCGTACATGAAGGACCTGACCCGGCTGGTCGTCGACTACATCGAGGACGCGGGCGTGGAGGTGGTCGACGCCCTCAGCCTGGAGGTCCCGGACAACCTCGCAGTCGCCCGGCTCGACCCGGACGACCTGCGCGACCACTGGCGGAAGCTGGACCTCGGCCGGGCCGACGCGCTGGTCCTCTCGGCGTGCGTGCAGATGCCGTCGCTGCCGGCGATCCAGCCGGTCGAGGACGAGGCGGGGCTGCCGGTGCTCTCGGCTGCCACCGCCACCACGTACCGCATCCTCACCGAACTGGGCCTGGATCCCGTCGTACCGGACGCGGGACGGCTGCTCGCCGGGGGCTGAGCGTTACGTGGTGCGGGCCGGCCGCTGCCACCAGTGGCGGCGCCTGGGGTGGACGGCGCGGCCGAGGCGGCGGCCCAGCAGGACGTAGCCGAGCAGCGCGCCCGTGGTGTTCAGGATGACATCGTCGATGTCGAAGGCGCGCCCGGTGACCAGGGCTCCTTGCACCAGCTCGACCAGCAGCATCACCAGCGCGGTCACCACGACCACCCGCAGCAGTCCGCGCGCCCTGGGCGCCACGACCGGCAGCAGCAGCCCGAAGGGCACACCGAGCAGGATGTTCCCGCCGAGCTGCTTGACGGTGTCGACGAACGCGGGCTGCGCGAGGTAGTCGCGGAGGGAGTCGCCGGGCCGCAGATTGGTGTGCGTGAGCGCCTCGGAGGCCGCCGACGGCTGGAGGGTGAGCCGGGCCAGTACGGCGCCGAAGGCCACCATGACGGCGAACGCCAGCAGCATCACCAACGCCCGCACGGGCGGCGGGAGTGGTGCCCCGCCGCCCGGCGCCGGTCGGCCGCGCTTCTTCTTCCTGGCATTGCTGCGCCGAAGTGGTCGCGGTGACCGCGCCATGAAGACCCCTCGCTTCAGGTGGACCTGTGGGAGTTGGTCTGTACGACGCTTCGGTTACCCGTGTGGCGGCAGGGCATGCGCGTCCTCGCGGGGCGCGGGGGCCGCCGGGGCCTCTTCCGTGGCGGCGGGCGCTTCGGACGGGGCGGGCGGCGCGGGCTTTCTGGAGGTGATCCCGAAGAGCGGCAGCAGGCCGGTCCGGGCGCGGTTGACCGCCGGTGCCGCCCAGCGTGCGGTCAGCGGGCCGAGGATGACCATGATCAGGACGTACGCGGTGGCGATCGGGCCGATGCGCGGCTCGACGGCCGTGGTGAGCCCGGCGATGACGATGGAGAACTCGCCGCGCGCCACGAGCGCGCCGCCCGCGCGCAGCCGCCCGTTCGGTCCGATGCCGGCGCGTCGGGCCGCGTACCAGCCCGTCAGGATCTTGGTCACGGCGGTGACGACGGCGAGCAGCAGCGCCGGGAGCAGTACCGGCGGGATGGCGGTCGGGTCGGTGGACAGGCCGAAGAAGACGAAGAAGATCGCGGCGAAGAGGTCGCGCAGCGGCGTGAGGAGCTTGCGCGCGCCCTCGGCGACCTCGCCGGACAGCGCGATGCCGACGAGGAACGCGCCGACGGCGGCGGAGACCTGGAGCTCCTGCGCGATGCCCGCGACGAGCACGGTCAGCCCGAGGACGACCAGGAGCAGCATCTCGGGGTTGTCCGAGGAGACCCAGCGGCTGATCAGCCGGCCGTGCCGGAGCGCGAGGTAGAGGACGAGGCCGACGGCGCCGAGGGCGATGAGCAGCGTGACGCTGCCACCGGCGAGTCCGACGCCGGCCAGCAGGGCGGTCAGCAGCGGCAGGTAGACCGCCATGGAGAGGTCTTCGAGGACGAGGACGCCGAGGATGACGGGGGTCTCGCGGTTGCCGAGCCGGCCGAGGTCGGTGAGGACCTTGGCGATGACGCCGGAGGAGGAGATCCAGGTGACGCCGGCGAGCGCGACGGCGGCGACCGGGCCCCAGCCCAGCAGCAGCGCGGCGACCGCGCCGGGTATCGCGTTCAGCAGGAAGTCGACGGCCCCGGAGGGGTATTGGGTCTTGAGGCTGGTGACCAGCTCGGAGGCGCTGTATTCGAGGCCGAGCAGGAGCAGCAGCAGGATGACGCCGATCTCGGCGCCGACGCCGACGAACTCCTCGCTGGCGTTGAGCGGCAGCAGCCCGCCGTGCCCGAAGGCGAGCCCGGCGAGGAGGTACAGGGGTATGGGCGAGAGGCCGACTCTCCCGGCCAGCCGGCCGAGGAGGCCGAGCGCGAGGATGACGGCGCCGAACTCCACGAGCAGTGCGGTGGTCTCGTGCATGGTCAGCCTCCGGCGATGATCGCGGCGAGGGCGTCGACGCCCTCACGGGTGCCGACCGCGACGAGGGTGTCGCCGATGGCGAAACGGAAGTCGGGGCCCGGCGACGGGTGGGCGCTCGTGCGGCGCAGCACCGCGACGATGGACGCGCCGGTGCGGGTGCGGGCCCCGGTGTCGCCGAGCAGCCGGCCGCCGTACGGGGAGCGGCTGCCTATCTGGATGTGCTCGGTGACCAGGTCGATGCCGTCGGTGCGGACGGCGTCCAGTGGCGCCGGGTCGATGAGGTGCGCGAGGGCCGTCGCCTCCTCCCGTTCCAAGGGGACCGAGGACTGGCAGGTATCGGGGTCGTCGGCGGCGTAGAAGCCGATGAAGCGGCGTCCGTCGTGGTGCACCACCACGGACAGGTGCTGTCCGGCGTGCGTGGTGAAGTCGTACCGCGTGCCGACGCCCGGCAGCGAAGTGCGTCGCGTCCCCATCGTGTCCTCCCCGGATGCCGCGCCGGCGCGCGCCGCGGCGCGGCCCCCACGCGATCTCCTTTACCTGGTCTTTGCCCTTTACCCAATCATTACAGGTGACTGGTGGGTACACCGGGGTGCCGCGCCAGGGGGCCGGTGGTCAGGAAACGGGCATGTGCCAGGGCTCTTCGGGCAGTGGGCTGCCGGTCTCCAGCAGGGTCTTGAGGTTGGACAGGACCGCCGCCCAGCCGCCGGCCGCGGCCGCGCGCTCGGCCTCGTCGGCCAGGTTCTCGTGGGTCACGGTGAGCCGGACGATCCCGCCGTACGGCTCGATGCCGAAGGTGACCTTCGACGGTCCGCCGGCCGGTTCCTCGCCCGGCTCGGCCCACGTGGTGACCAGCCGCCGCGGCGGGGCGCTCTCGACGACCAGCCCGACGACGTCGGCGATGCCGGAGCCGTCCGTCCGCTGGTGCTCCCAGGGGGAGCCGGTCTCCCAGTCGGAGACGTTGCTGTGGCCCCAGTACGCGGCCGTCAGCTCGGGGTCGGTCAGCGCGTGCCAGACCTTCTCCGGCGTGCTCTCGATGTAGGTGACGTAGGCAAAGGTCGGTCTGTCGGTCATGGCGTCCTCGGCTCGTCGTTTCGCTACCCTCTTCCAGCGTCTGCCCGCTCTGCCCGTGCGGCAGGTCAGGGCAGCGCCGAACGGAGTACGGAGACGCCCGCCGAGCAGAGGAGATTCATGTCCGCGCCCACCCCGCCCGACCCCTTCCACCCCGACCTTCCGCCCCGCGAGGACGACGGCGGCGAGGGGGTGACCCCGCTGCGGGCGCGGCTGCATCACGTACGGGCCGACGCGCTGGACGGCGACACCGCGCAGAGCGGCGGGATGCGGCGGTTCGCGGCGATCAGCGGCGGCACGGTCGGCTCCGAGCGGATCTGGATGGGCCAGACGCACGTGGCGCCGGGCACCGCCTCCGCCAACCACCACCACGGCGCCTCGGAGACGGCCATCCATGTGGTGAAGGGCCACCCGGAGTTCGTCTTCCTCGACGACTCCGGCGGCACGCCCGAGGAGGTCCGCATCCGCACGTCCCCTGGCGACTACATCTTCGTACCGCCCTACGTCCCGCACCGCGAGGAGAACCCGAGCCCGGACGACGAGGCGGTCGTCGTCATCGCCCGCTCCACACAGGAGGCGATCGTGGTCAACCTCCCCGAGCTGTACGTCCTCGGCGGCGACACCGGCCGCTCGTGAGGACCGGCCCCCGCGGCGGGTGCCGCGGGGGCCGGCGCGCACGGAAGAGGGCGCTGCGCACCGCCGCGGCGGCTCAGATCTCGGCCGCGATCCAGGCGATGTGCCAGCCGTTCTTGGCGGCGTACTCGGGGTCGATCGGCTGCCGGTCCACGCGGCGCACATAAATGCGGAAGCCGGTGGGGGTGGCCTTGTAGACCGTGTTGCCGCCGGTGGTCATCCACATCCGGTCGTCACCGGTGAGGGCCGCGATGTACGCGGGGGTGCCGGAGAATTTCCCCTCCGAGGTGTCGACGTCGAGGTACACGCCGTTTCCGTTGCGGTCGGGGTAGGGCTCCCACCCCTTGCCGGGCACCGTTTTGCCGGAAACGAGCTTGCCGTTGGTCATATCGGCTCCCGTCACTCACGTCATGTCCATAACAGCCGATCCGTATCGGCCGCCGCACCGAGTCTGCGCGGATTTCCCGGCCGGTCGCGGAGATTCCGGTGAGAATGGCCGGATACGAAACGCGGCGTACCGGGCTTGCGCGGGATGGCCGGAAAGGGCGTTGACCGGCAGCTACGGGTGACCGGCCCGCTGAATCCCGGGCGGCTGCGGGGGTTGACAGTTCAGGGCCGTATCAAGACTGTGGAGAACAGCCTCTGGCGGCCCCGACTCGATTCATCGGCGCATGAGGAGATCGCGATCCGGGCCTCGCGACGGTCCTTTCCGCAAGGCGGCGTCCGCCCCGGCGGAAATGACCTCGACTGCGGGCAGTGCGGCCTGTCCGTCATACGCGCCGACTGAATCCTTTTCCTGATGTGCTGCCCACTCGGGCATCAGCCGGAATCGGTCGGAGGTGTCCCGTGCATTCTTCCTCACCATTCCTTCCGGAACCGCAGTCACCGGAACCGCTGTCACCGGATTACGACTTCCGCGCTCCCGACGACTGGTCCGATTTCACCGAGGTGGTGGGACTCGCCTACGGCGGATACGACCATTCACCGGAACACCGCGCGGCCGTCGCCGAGTTGCTGGAGCCCAAGCGCTCGCTGCTCGCGTGCGCCGCGGGCCGGCCCTGCGCCACGCTGGCCGGCTACTCCTTGGACATGACGCTGCCGGGCACCGGCCCGCGCCCCGTGTTCGGCATCGGCTACGTGGCCGTCTCCCCCGCGCACCGCCGGCGCGGCCTGATGCGCGACATGATCCTGCGGGTCCTCGCCGACCTGCACACCACGCGGGCCGAGCCGGTCGCGGTCCTCAACTCCACCGAGCCGGCGCTCTACGGCCGCTTCGGCTTCGGGGCCGCCAGCCAGGCCGTCGGCCTCACCATTCCGCTGGAGGCCCGTGCGCTGGCCGAGGGCCCGGCCGACGACGGCCCGCCGCTCACCCTGGAGGTCACCTCGCCCGCCGAGGCCGAGGCCGCCATCGCCGCGGTCTGCCGCGCCTGCCTGGCCGAGCGCCCCGGAACGCTGCGCCGCGAGGGCGCCTGGCTGCGCCGCGCCCTCGCCGACCCGCCCGCCGACCGCGGCGGCGCCGGACGCCTGCTGTGCATGCTCGCGGTGGACGGCGCGGGCGTACGCGGCTACGCCCTCTACCGGCTCACCGCCGGCTGGACCCACTCCTACCCCCGGTACACCGTCTCCGTACAGGAGTTGAGCGCGTGCGACCCGGCCGCCTACGCCTTCCTGTGGCGTGCGCTGCTGGACGTGGACCTCGGCGGCACGGTCGTCGCCGACGCCCGCCCGGTCGACGACCCGGTACTGGCCCTGCTCGCGGACCCCCGCAGCGCGGCACCGACCGTGCGCGACCAGCTCTACGCCAGGGCCGTCGACGTCGACCGCGCGCTGTCCGGGCGCGGCTACGCCAACGAGACGGAGGTCGTCCTGGAGGTGACGGACCCGCTCTGCCCGTGGAACGAGGGCCGGTGGCGGCTCATCACGGGCACCACGGGGGCCGACTGCGTCCGGACCCGCGCGAACGCCGATCTGGCGCTCACCGCACGGGAGTTGGGCGCCGTCCTGCTGGGCGGCGGCTCCCTCGTGCAGCTCGCGCGGGCCGGCCGGGTGGCGGAGCTGCGCCCCGGCGCGGTGCGCGCCGCCGCTGCCGCCTTCCGGCACGACCCGGCACCGTACTGCCCCGTCGTCTTCTGAACTCCCCGCCCGCGACCAGCGGTTGTCACCCGCCGACCTGAGGAGCCCGCCCATGCCCGGTCCCGGCTACGCCTTCTTCGGGGACGAGGAACGCGCGAACGTCCAGCAGGTGCTGAACACGTGGTCCCGCACGACCGCGGCGCACTCCTACCCCCTCGGCGACCTCACCCAGACCCGGCTGTTCGAGGAGGAGGCCGCGCGCCGCCTGGCGAGCCCGTACTGCCTGTCCGTCAACAGCGGCACGTCGGCCCTCATGACGGCGCTGGCGGCGCTGGGCATCGGCCCGGGCGACGAGGTCATCGTCCCCGGGTACCTGTACGTCGCCTCGGTCGCCGCCATCGTGCACTGCGGGGCCACGCCCGTCGTGGCGGAGATCGACGAGACGCTGACCCTGGACCCGGCCGACGTCCGGGCCCGCATCACGCCGCACACGAAGGCACTGATGCCCCTTCACATGCTGGGCGCCCCCTGCGACATGGCCGCGCTGATGGAGATCGCCGAGGAGCACGGGCTGGTGGTGCTGGAGGACGCGGCGCAGGCGTGCGGCGGTACCTACCGCGGCAGGCCGCTGGGCAGCTTCGGCCGGGCCGGGGCGTTCTCGCTCAATATGTTCAAGGTGGTCACGGCCTGCGACGGTGGGTTCCTGCTGGCCGCCGACGAGCGCACCTTCCAGCGGGCCTACGGCTACCACGACCACGGCTGGTTCCCGTACCGCGCGGAGGAGGGGCCCGGCGACCGGATGCTGGGGCTGAACCTGCGGATGACCGAGCTGACGGCGGCGGTCGCCCGCGCCCAGCTGGCCCGGCTGGACGGCGTCCTCGCCCGCACCCGGGCGCAGCGGGACGCGCTGGCCGACCTCATCCCCGTACGGGACGGCTTCGTCCGCCGTCCGTCGCACGACGCCGCCGGGGACTGCGCGACCGTCCTGGTCCACGTCTTCGAGGAGCGGGCTGCGGCCGAGGCCGTGGCGAAGCGGCTGGGCACGAAGACGCTGCTGCACTCGCCCAAGCACTACTACGGCGGGCTGCCGGAGCTGCGCGCCCTGGCCGCCGGCGACACCGGGCCCTGCCCGTCCCGGCGCCCGGAACCGGCCTGGCGCCGCCAGGACTTCCGCCCCGGCGCCCTCCCCCGCACCGACGACGTCCTGAGCCGCGCGGTGGCCCTCACCGTGGGCCTGTCGGACACCTACCTGGGCGCCGACGCGGGCGTCACCGTGTTCAGCGGCCCCGACGAGATCGCCGCGGCCGCCGAGCGCTTCCGGGCCACGGCCGACGAGGTGCTGGGCTGACGCAGTACGGGCCGCAGCCGCCCTCGAACCGGCCGGGGCCCCGCCCGACGTGAGGAGACGACATGCCCTCGATCCCGCTGATCAGCGTGGTGGTGCCGTGCTACGACGAGGAGGCGGTGCTGGAGCGGACGCACCGGCGGCTCACCGCCGTGCTGCGCCGCCTCCCGGACTGCGCGCACGAGGTGGTCTACGTCGACGACGGCAGCCGGGACGGCACCTGGCGCACGCTGGCCTCCCTCACCGGCGGCGACCCGGCGGTCCGGCTCGTCCGGCTGACCCGGAATTTCGGCCACCAGCAGGCGATACTGGCCGGGCTGCGGGCCGCTGCCGGGGACGCGGTGGTCACCATGGACGCCGACCTCCAGGACCCGCCCGAGCTGATCCCGGAGCTGGTCGAACGGTGGCGGGCGGGCTGGTCGGTGGTGTCGGCACGGCGCACCTCGCGGGCCGGGGAGAGCCGCTTCAAGGTGATCACCGCGCATGTCTACTACCGGCTGCTGGCCGCGCTCGCCGACCAGCCGGTGGCCCTGGACACCGGCGACTTCCGGCTGCTGGACCGGGCCGTGGTCCACCTGCTCACCGGACTCCCCGAAGGGGAGCCGTACTTGCGCGGCTCGGTGTGCTGGGCGGGGTTCCCGGAGACGAGCGTGGCGTACGACCGGCTGCCGCGCCCGGCGGGACGCTCGAAGTACTCGCTGCGGAAGATGGCCGACCTCTCGCGGCGCGGCCTGGTGTCCTGCTCCCCCGCGCCCGCCCGGGTACCGGCCGTCATCGGCCTCACCTGGCTGGGCGGCGCGGCCATGACCGCGGCAGTGCGCCGTCACCGACTGCCGCTGGCCGCCTGGACGTTCGGCTGCGAGGCGGTACTCCTGGGGCTGCTCGGCGAGTATCTGCGGCTGGTCCACCGCGAGCTGCGCGGCCGGCCGCCGTACGTGCTGCTGGAGCGGCACCCGCCGCAGCCCGCCGGCCAGGCGGCCGGCGGCGTACCGGACGGCACCGTGCGACCGCTGGCCGTGGCCCGCAGCGCACAGGACCGGGCGGCGCAATGAGCACGGCACCCGGCGGCGACTGGGACGTCATCGTCGTGGGCGCCGGCTTCACCGGGCTCGGGGCGGCGCACGAGCTGGGCCGGGCGGGGCTGCGCTGCCTGGTCCTGGAGGCCGGGGACCGGGTGGGCGGCCTCGCGGGCACCTTCCCGGTCGGCGGGCGGCAGCTGGAGCGCTTCTACCACCACTGGTTCGCCTCCGACACGGACATCTTCCGGCTCTGCGCGGAGCTGGGCTGCGGCCACCTCGTCGAGCGGCACCAGGGCCGCACCGGCTTCTACCACGCGGGCGGCATCCACCGGCTGTCCACGCCGCTGGACGTGCTGCGCTTCGCGCCGCTGCCGCCCGCCGACCGGCTCCGGCTCGGCCGGTCGGTGCTGCGGGCCGGGCGGGTGCGGCACTGGCGGGAGCTGGAGGCGCTGACGGCCGAGGAGTGGCTGGTGCGGCTGGCGGGCCGCCGGGTGTACGACCGGGTCTGGCGGCCGCTCCTGGAGGGCAAGTTCGGGGAGTACGCGCCCCAGGTCGGCGCGACCTGGATGTGGACCAAGTTGCATCTGCGCGGCGGCAGCCGCAGCCGCGCGGGCCACGAGGTGCTGTACTACCTGCGCGGCGGCTGCGGCGCGCTGCTGGCCGCCTGGCTGCCGGAGCTGACCCGGCTCGGCGTGCGCGTCCGTACCTCCTGCCCGGTCACGGACGTCCTGGCCGACGCGCGGGGCGTCATCGGCGTACAGGCGGGCGGTGTCCGGTACGCCGCCCGGCGGGTGCTGGTGACGACCGCGCCAGGGCCCGCCGCCGCCCTGCTCGCCGGCCAGGAGCGCGCCCACCCCGCCGTCCCCGGCCTCCGACGACAGCTCACCGCGATCCCGTACCTGGCCAACATCTGCCTGGTACTGGAGAACGACCGCCCGCTGTCGGACACCTACTGGCTCAACGTCACCGACCCCGGTTTCCCCTACGTCGGCGTCATCGAGCACACCAACCTGGACCCCGCGTGGCACTACGGGGGACGGCACGTGGTCTACCTCTCGAAGTATCTGCCGGCCGGCACCGGGCTGTACCGGATGCCGGACGACCAGGTCTACCGCTACAGCCTGCTCCACCTGCGCCGGATGTTCCCCGCGTTCCGGGAGGAGTGGGTGCGCGGGTGGCACGTGTGGCGCGCGGAACACGCCCAGCCGGTGATCACCCGGTACTACTCGCGGACCGTCCCCGCCACCGAGAGCCCCCTGCCGGGCCTCTATCTGGCCGGCATGGCCCAGGTCTTCCCCGAGGACCGGGGCACCAACTACGCCCTCCGGGGCGGGCAGCGGGCCGGCCGGCTGATCGCCGACCGCATCCGGGCCGGGGCCCGGCCCGCGCACCCCGCCCCGCTCACCACGGGAGCGGCAGAATGACCGACCTCTTCACCGCCGAGGACTGCCTGCACATGACGCCGCGTCAGGTGCACGGCTTGTACCGCCGTTACGTCAGCCGCAGCCAGGTGTCACTGATCGGCTCCTTCGGCTTCGGGCACGACCTGGCCGAACGCGCCGAGGGCTGCTGGATCACCCTGCGCGACGGGCGGCGCATCCTGGACTTCACCGGCGGCATCGGCGTGCTGAACCACGGGCACAACCACCCGCGCATCCTCGCCGCGCGCCGCCGCTTCGCCGAACGCCAGGCGATGGAGGTGCACAAGAACTTCCTCTCCCCCTACGTCGCCGCGCTCGGCCACAACCTCGCGCAACTGCTCCCCGGCGACCTGAACATCAGCTACTTCCCGAACTCCGGCGCCGAGGCGGTCGAGGGCGCGGTCAAGCTGGCGTACAAGTACCACCGCGGCCGCCGCGGCACGGTGCTGCACTCCGACATCGCCTTCCACGGCAAGCTGCTCGGCGCGGGCAGCCTCACCGCGTCACCGGAGGTGGACTTCCCGTTCCCCGGGCTGCCGGGCACCGACGCGTTCGCCTACGACGACCTGCACTCCTTCGTCCTCGCGCTGGAGCGGCACACCGCCGGCGACGGCGGCAGCGACGTGTACGCGGTGGTGCTGGAGCCGTTCAGCGCCTCGGCGCTGCGCGAGTGCTCCGAGGATTTCCTGCGCGGGGTGCGGCGGCTGTGCACCGAGCGGGACATCGTGCTCGTCTTCGACGAGGTGTACACCGGCTGGGGCCGGACGGGGACGCTGTTCCACTTCATGCGGTACCCGGGGCTGGTCCCGGACGTGCTCACCACCTCCAAGTCCTTCGGCGGCGGCAAGGCGTCGATCTCCGGCTACATCGCCCGCGAGGCGCTGTTCCGGGCCGCGTACGACAACCTCGCCGACGCGACGCTGCACAGCACCACGTACTACGGCTTCGGGGAGGAGACCGTCACGGCGCTGGAGGCGGTGGCCATCGCGGTCGAGGACGACTATCCGGGTCGGGCCGTGCGGATCGGCGAGCAGCTCGCCGCCGGCCTGGCCCGGATCGCCGCCCGGCACCCGGGGCCGGTCGCGGGCACGGCCGGGCGGGGCGCGCTGCACGGCGTGTTCCTGCGGGCCGGTCATCCGGCGCTGGACCGCGTGCTGCGGCTGCTGCCCGGCTCCTTCGCGCGGGACCCGCGGCTGCGGCTCAAGCTGATCACCGCTGCCGTGATCGCCGCGCTGTACCGGGACCACGACGTGCTGGCGTTCTACGGCTCCAACCACGGCCTGCCGCTGATCGTCGCGCCGCCGCTGGTGGCCGGGGACAAGGAGGTCGAGGTGTTCCTGGAAGCGCTGGACGCCGTGCTGGACCAGGGCACGCCCCGGCTGCTGGCGGCGTTCGCCAAGGACAAGGCGGTCCGGCGATGAGGGCCCCGGGCACTGTGGAGCGGGCGCTGTCGGCGAGCGGGCTGCCCGCGGTGTGGGCCGCGCGTCATCCGGTACTGCGGGAGGCCGAGGCGCTGGAGCGCGCCGCCGCCCATGTCACCGGCAGCCTGCGGGTCCAGCCCCGCGCCTACCGGATCGCGGCCGGGCTCGCCCTGCGCCTTCTGCCGCTCGCGTTCCTGCTGGTCACCGGCCGGTGGGTGACCATGGCCGGGCCGGATGCGCTGGTGTGCGGGAGCGAGCGGCTGGCGCGGTTGCCGGGGTGCGCGCTGCTGCTGCGGTCGGTCGAGACGCTGGCGCTGTACGGCGGGCTGGACGGCCGGCCGGACCGGCTCGTGGCGGGCGCGGCACCGCCGTCGCCCGTGCCTCCGTCCGTGCCACCCTCCGTACCGCCCGTACCGCCCTCCGTGCCGACGGGAGCGCCGTCATGAGCGGCCGCCGCACGCCGCCACGTGCCGTCGACTGCGAAGCGCTGGTGATCGGCTCCGGAGCGGGCGGGGCCGTCGCGGCCCTGGAGCTGGCCAGGGCGGGCCGCCACCCCCGCGTACTGGAAGAGGGCCCGCGGGTGTCCCCCGCCGAACTCGCCGCCGCCGCACCGGCCGACAGCCTGCGCCGCCTGTACCGCAACGCGGGGCTCACCCCGGTCTTCGGCAGCCCCGTCATCCCGTACGGCGAGGGCCGCTGCGTGGGCGGCACCACCGTGGTCAACGGCGGCCTGCTGTGGGAGCCGCCGGCCGGACTGCTGGACCGCTGGGCGGACGGCCTCGGCACCGACGGCTACCGCCTGCGCCACCTGGCCGGGCACCTGAACGAGATCTCCCGGCGGCTGGCGGTGGACGTCCAGCGGCACGGCGCGGGCAACGAGGACTCCCGGCTGCTGGCCGCCGCGGCCGACGCGCTGGGCTGGGGCTGGACGCTCGCCCGGCGCGCCGCACCGGGCTGCGCGCACCGCAACCGCTGCCCCACCGGCTGCCCGTCGGGCGCCAAGCAGACGATGGCGACGACGTACCTCCCGGAGGCCGAGCGGTACGGCGCGCGGATCGAACCGGGCGTACGGGCCGTACGGCTGGACCACGACGGCGGTACGGTGCGCGCTGTACGGGCCGTGGGGCCCGACGGTGAGCCGGTGCGGTATCGCCCACGTACGGTCTTCCTCGCCGCCGGGGCCGTCGGCAGCGCCGTGCTCCTCCAGCGCAGCGGCATCCACCGCAGGACAGCCGGGCGCGCCATGGCCTTCCACGTCAATCTGCGGCTTCCGGTGCGCTTCGGCTCCGCGGTGCACGCCGGGCGGGGCACCATCTTCACCGCCCAGCTGAGCGAGTTCGGCGGGCTGGGCATCCATGTCATGGCCGCCAACCTCACGCCCGGGTCGCTGGCGGCGGCGCTCGCGCGCCAGGGCCCCGGGGTGGTCGACGCGGCGCTGTCCGACCTGCCGCGGATGGCGGTCTTCACCGTGCAGGTCCGGATGACGGGGCGGATACGCGTCGGCCGGTTCCCCGGCGCGGGCACGGTGCTGCGCCACCGCCTCACCCCGTACGACGTGGACCTGCTGCGGTTCGCGCTGGTGCGCGCCGCGCGGCTGCTGTTCCGGGCCGGTGCCGTCGAGCTGTACCCGCCGGCGCCGGGGGTGCTGGGCTCGCCGCGCGCCGCCGAGGAGTTCGCCCGCTGGTCCGACCCGCGCAGTTGGGACCTGGTCTCCGTGCACGCCATGGCGTCCTGCCCGATGGGGCCGCCCGGGCGGGGCGGGGTGTGCGACACGGACGGCCGCCCGTACGGCTTCCGCAATCTGTACGTCTGCGACGCGGCGGTGCTGCCGGGCCCGACCGGCATCAGCCCACAGGGAACGATCATGGCGTTCGCGCACGAGATCGCCACCCGGCACCTCACGGCCCCGGCAGCGGGCCCGCTAAGGAGGCACCGATGACGACCGGCCACCACCCGGACCTGCCCGGGCTGTTGCGGCCCTCCGGCCCCGAGGTGGACTGCGACATCGCGGTCATCGGGGCCGGTATGGGCGGCGCCACCCTGGCGTACGCGCTGCGCGACTCCGGCGCCCGGGTCCTCGTCGTCGAGCGCGGCGACTTCCTTCCCCGGGAAGCGGCGAACTGGTCGCCGCACGCGGTCTTCAGCCAGCGGCGGTACCGCAACGCCGAGCACTGGTACGACGCCGGTACCGGGCGGCGCTTCCAACCGGGCGTGCACTACTACGTCGGCGGCAACACCAAGGTCTTCGGAGCGACCCTGCCGCGGTTCCGGGAGGCGGACTTCGGCCCGGTGCGGCACCCCGAGGGCGTCTCGCGGGCCTGGCCGTTCTCCTACGCGGAGCTGGAGCCGTACTACGCCGAGGCCGAGCGGATCTACCGAGTGCACGGCACCGCCGGGCAGGACCCCACCGAGCCCTGGCGCTCTGCCGGCTTCCCGTACCCGGCCGTGCCGCACGAACCGGCGGTCGCCACGCTGGCCGACGCGCTGCGGGCGCAGGGCCTGGCCCCCTTCGACCTGCCCACCGGGATCGACCTGCGCCCGGGCGGGGCCTGCGTGCGCTGCGCCACCTGCGACGGCTTCCCGTGCCTGCTGGACGCCAAGAGCGACGCCGACGTGTGCGCGCTGCGGCCCGCGCTGGCCTCGGGGAACGTGTCCCTGCTGACCCGCACCACCGTGACCGGGCTGCGGACCGATCCGCCGGGGCGGCGGGTGACCCTCGCCGCTGCCCGGCACGACGGTACGGAGCTGCGCATCCGCGCCGACCGGTACGTACTGGCCTGCGGCGCGGTCAACACCGCCGCGCTGCTGCTGCATTCCCGCACCGGGCGGCCCGAGGGCCTGGCGAACTCCTCCGGGCAGGTCGGCCGGAACTACATGGTGCACAACAGCACCTTCCTCGTCGCCGTCGATCCCCGCCGCCCGAGCGGGACGGTCTTCCAGAAGACCCTGGGCCTGAACGACTGGTACCTGGCCAACGGCGCGCACGGCCCGCTGGGCAACGTCCAGACCCTCGGCAAGCTCGGGCCGGTCACCGCCCGTGGCCTCCGCCCCCATCTCCCCACCGCGGTACTGGACTTCCTCACCCGGCACAGCGTCGACCTCTACCTCACCAGTGAGGATCTGCCGGCCCCGGACAACCGCGTCACGGTCGGCCCGAGCGGCGCGATCCGGGTGGGGTGGCGGCCGGTCAACCTCGCGCCGCACCGCGAACTGGTGCGCAGGACCGCCCGGATGATGCGCCGGGCCGGCTATCCGCTGGTGTCGGCGCGGCGCATGGGCATCGACGTCACCTCGCACCAGTGCGGTACGGCGGTCGCCGGCACCGACCCGGCCACCAGCGTCGTCGACCCCGGATGCAAGGCACACGACCTGGCCAACCTGTGGATCGCCGACAGTTCGTGGTTCCCGTCGTCGGCGGCCGTCAACCCCGGCCTGACCATCGCCGCCAACGCGCTCCGCGTCGCGGACGGGCTGCTCCCCCGCACGCCGCCCGGTGCCGGGAGCGCGCGGACGGCCCGCCCGGCTCCGTGAAGGGAGAATCCTGATGACCGCCCCACCGCTGCAGGACCTGTACTGGCCGCCCGTACGGCCCTTCGGAGGGCTTGCCCCCGAGCTGGCCCGGTTCCTGAGTGCGCCGGCCGACGCCCAGACGGAGCTGCTGGCCCGGCTCCGCCACGACCCGGAGGCGCACGGCAGGTTCCTGCACGAACACCTGGCCACGCTCTGCTCCCGGTCCCTGGGCTACCGCGACGGACCGGCCACCCTCACCCGCGACGACGACCTGGAGATCGCCCTGTTCGCCGCGCGGACCCGGCTGGAACGCGAACTCTTCGACGTCTGGGCCACGCCCGCGCCGGTCCCCGAACCGGACGGGCAGGAGGCGGCGGCCGACCACCTGGACGCGCTGGCCGCCGACAACACCGGCGTCGGCCACCCGCTCTTCCGCTACCTGGCGCGGGACGCGACCCGCGACCGGATCGAGTACTTCGTGCGCTGCGAGCTGATCCGCAACGAGGTCGTGGACGACGAGGTCGCGCTCCTCGTGGTCGGGCTCCAGGGCAAGCAGAAGGCGGTCGCGGCGGCCAACCTCTGGGACGAGTGCGGCCGCGGCCGGCTGGAGAACTTCCACACCTACTGGCTGCGCCGCCAGCTCGGCTCGGCCGCCGGCTGGGAGGAGCTGGCCCGCTACCGCAGCGCCCATCCCTGGTACGCCAAGATCACCTCCAATCTCTTCACGGCGCTGCTCACCCGCCCGTCCCGCACCCAGGCCGCCTACGGCTGCTTCTTCGTCTTCGAGAGCTGGGTCGAGCCGCACTTCCGGCTGCTCCTGGAGGGCATGGACCGGGTGGGCCTGCACGACGAGGACACCCGCCTCTACTTCACCGCGCACACCCGGATCGATCCCCGGCACAGCCAGGAGCTCTCCGACGGGCTGCGCGCCCAGCGCCCCCGCCTGTCCCCCGCCGAGCTCTGCCAGGTACTGCGCGGCGCCCATCTGGCGGTCGACGCGGGGACCCGCCAGTACGACCGCCTGCTCCGGCACCTCGAAGGGTGGCGGGGCCCGGAGACCGGGTAAGGGATCGGGAGGCACACACATCCCGCTAAGTTGTGACGTACTGTCACTTGATCAGGAGGCGTCGTGAGCCGTACCGCAGAGGGCGCACCGGCGAGGGACGGTGCGTGGGTGCTCGGCCTGGACATCGGCGGCACGGTCATCAAGTCCGCGCTGATCGCCCCGGACGGCACTGCCGTCGCCGAGCGCCGCTCCCCCACCCGCCCCGAGGACGGTCCGGACGCCGTGCTGACGGCCGTACTGGACCACGCCGAGCGGGCCGTGGCCGAGGCCCGCGCCCACGACGTCACGGTGCGGGCGGCGGGCATCGCCTCCTGTGGGCTGGTGGACGAGGCCGCCGGCACGGTCGTGTTCTCCTCTGTCGTCAAGTGGCGGGACGTCCCGCTGCGGCGGCTGGCGGCCGAGCGGCTCGGCCTGCCGGTCGTTCTCGGCCACGACGTGCGCTCCGGCGGCGTCGCCGAGGCCCGGCTCGGCGCGGGCCGCGGCCACCCCGTCGTCCTCTTCGTCCCCGTCGGCACCGGCGTCGGCGGCGCGCTGCTGCTGGACGGCCGGCCGTTCCCCGGCAGCCACTGGCGCTCGGCGGAGATCGGCCATGTGGTGCTGCGGCCCGAGGGCGAGCCGTGCGGCTGCGGGCAGCGGGGCTGCCTGGACACGATCGCGGGCGGCGCCGCGGTCGCCCGGCGGTACACGGCGGCGTGCGGTGCGACGACGGGCGGCGCGACCATGGGCGGCGCGGGGCCCATGGTGGACGCGGCCGAGGTGGCCCGGCGGGCGGCGGCGGGCGATCCGGCCGCCGGCCGGGTGTGGGACGAGGCGGCCGACGCGATGGCGCAGGCGCTGCTGACCGCGGTGACGCTCTTCGACCCCGACGTGCTTGTCCTGGGCGGCGGCCTCAGCCAGGCGGGCGACCAGCTCCTCGTCCCGCTGCGGCGGCACTTGGAGCGCCGGGTCGCCTTCCAGGTGCTGCCCGACCTCGTCCGCGCGTCCCTCGGCGAACGCGCGGGCCGCGTCGGTGCCGGCCTGCTGGCGTGGGACCTGCTGCACGCCGGACGAGCCGGCGCGGTCGGCACCACGGCCTCCGCCTCCGCGGCCTCCCTTCCCTGAGCCGGGCCCCGCGGGCTCGGCGCCCTCTTCGAGAGGTCCACGATGCGCCCACGTCCCCCCACGCCCGCCCGGTTCGTCGAGGGCCGCACCATCGACGCCGTACCGGCGGATGAGCGGCACGGCCGGCCGCGCGACCTGTTCGCCCTCTGGTTCGCCGCGAACATCAGCCCCCTCACCCTCGTCTCCGGCACCCTCGCGCCGGTCGTCTACGGCCTCGGCCTGTGGCCCGGCATCGCCGCGGTCCTCCTGGGCAACCTCGCCGGCGGGTTCCTCATGGCCCTGCACGCGGCCCAGGGGCCGAAACTGGGCGTGCCCCAACTGATCCAGAGCCGCGGCCAGTTCGGCAGCCACGGCGCGCTGCTCGTCACCGTGCTGGTCGTGTTCATGTACGCGGGCTGGTTCGCCTCCAACCTCGTCATCGCCGGGCAGGCGCTCCACCAGGTCGTGCCCGCGCTGTCCGTCCCGGCCTGGCTGGTGGTCTGCGCTCTCGCGGGTCTGGTCGTCGCCACGGTCGGCTACGACCTCATCCACCGGGTCGGCCGCTGGGCGACGCTCCTCGCCCTGGCCCTGCTCGCGCTCTGCGCCGTACGCGTCCTGGC
Source organism: Streptomyces sp. NPDC000151 (assembly GCF_040301705.1). Lineage (NCBI taxonomy): Bacteria > Bacillati > Actinomycetota > Actinomycetes > Kitasatosporales > Streptomycetaceae > Streptomyces > Streptomyces sp. NPDC000151. The sequence goes on from NZ_JBEPFC010000006.1 coordinate 42,066, forward strand.
CACTCCCGACGTACTCCAACGGGCGGCGGGCAACGAGGACTTCACCCTCGCCGGCTTCGTCGGCATGGCCGCGACCGGCGTCCTGCTGCAGATCGCCTACGCACCGTACGTCTCGGACTACACCCGCTACATGCCCGCCGACGCCGCCGGGCGCCGCTCCACGCTGTGGTTCACCTACTGGGGCTGCGTGCTGGGCAGCGCGCTGCCGATGCTGCTCGGCGTGGTCATGGGCCTGGCCGTGTCCGACGACGCGATCGGCGGGCTCGCCGCGGTCCTCGGCACCACCCTGTCCGCCGTCGTGCTCTTCGGCTTCGCCGTCGTCGTCGTGCACATCAACTCGATGAACCTCTACGGCACAGCACTGTGTCTGGTCACCGCGGGCCAGACGTTCCGGCACCGCTGGCTGCCCGGCCGCGCCGCCCGCACCGCGCTGATCGCCGCGCCGCTGGCCGCGAGCCTGACCATGGCGCTGGCCTTCCAGAACTCCTTCCTGGCCGCCTACACCGACTTCCTCTCCGTCCTCCAGTACGTCCTGATCCCGTGGACCGCCATCAACCTCGTCGACTTCTATCTGATCCGGCGCGGCACGTACGACGTGGCGTCCTTCTTCGCTCCCGCGGGCGGGATCTACGGCCGCTTCCGCACCCCCGCGCTGCTGCTCTACGCCGCGAGCTTCGCGCTCCAGATCCCCTTCATGCACACCTCGGCCTACACCGGCCCCGTCGCCCGTGCCCTGGGCGGTACGGACCTGGCCTGGGCCGTCGGCCTGACCGCGGCGGCCACCGCGTACGGGGCGGTGGCGCGGTTACGTGGTGTGCATTCCATTGACACTCCCCAAGGCCCTCCCTACTGTTCCGGCGAATCGCTTCGACGGCCGTAGTCGAAACGGTTCGACGCCCCGGTCCGGGGGACGCGGTTTCGAGGAGAGTGCAATGGTCAAGATCACTGATGTGGCGCAGCGCGCCGGCGTCTCGCCGAGCACGGTGTCGTACGTCCTCAGTGGCAAGCGCTCCATCTCCGCCGCGACCCGGCAGCGCGTCGAGGCGAGCATCCGCGAGCTCGGCTACCGCCCGCACGCCGGGGCGCGGGCCCTGGCGAGCAGCCGGTCCAATGTGGTGGCGCTCGTGATGCCGCTGCGCACCGGCATCCACGTGCCCGTACAGATGCAGTTCGCGGCGTCCGTGGTCACCACCGCCCGCACGCACGACCACGACGTGCTGCTGCTGACCCAGGAGGAGGGCGAGGACGGGCTGCGGCGGGTGGCGGACAGCGCGCTGGTGGACGCGCTCGTGGTGATGGACGTACAGCTGCACGACGCCCGCATCCCGCTGCTGCGCTCCCTCGGCCTGCCCTCCGTGCTCATCGGTTTCCCCGCCGAAGCCGCGGGACTGACCTGCATCGACCTCGACTTCACGGCGACCGGCGCGGAGTGCGTCGGCCACCTGGCACGGCTCGGGCACCGCTGTGTGGCGCTGCTGGGGTCGCCGCCGGAGGTGTACGCGCGCGACACCGGCTTCGCCCGGCGGACGGCGGCGGGCTTCACGGCCGCGGCCCACCGGTACGGCATGACCTCGACCGTGCTCCCGTGCGCACCCGGCGCGCAGGCCGCACGGGAGACGGTCGACCGGCTGCTGCGCGAGCATCCGGACCTGACGGGCGTCGTCATTCACAACGAGCCCGCCGTCGGCCCGCTGCTGGAGGCGTTCCAACGGGCCGGGCTGCGCATCCCGGAGGACCTGTCCGTCGTCGCGTTGTGTCCGGACGAGCTGGCCGAGGGGGCCACCGTGCCCCTCACCTCCGTCGCCCTCCCCGCCGCCGAGGTGGGCGAGCGGTCGGTGGAGCTGCTGATGGCGAAGCTGGCCGGCCGCGAGGTCCCCGAGGCCACGCTGCTGCCCCCGCAGCTGACCGAGCGGGCCAGTACGGCAGCGCGCGCACACCTGAACTGACGAGCCCGGGCAACCGCCCTCCGCACCACCGGCATCACCGGCACCACGTACCCCGTTATCGAAGCGCTTCGACTCGAAGGAGTCCCGTGAAGCCACAGGGCATTTCCCGACGTGCCGTGCTCGCCCTCGGCCTGGCGGCCGCTCCGCTGACCGCCGGCCTGGACCTGGCAGGAGCCTCTCCCGCCGCCGCGCGCACGCGTACCGCGCACCCCTTCCGCGATCCCGGCCTGCCGCTGAAGGACCGTGTGGACGACCTGCTGCGCCGGCTGACGAAGGACGAGAAGATCGGCCTGCTGCACCAGTACCAGGCGGCCGTCCCCCGGCTCGGCATACGCCCGTTCCGCACCGGGACCGAGGCCCTGCACGGCGTCGCCTGGCTCGGTCCGGCCACCGTCTTCCCGCAGGCCGTCGGTCTGGCGAGTACCTGGAATCCCGCCCTGATCAGACGCGTCGGCGCGGCCGTCGGCGACGAGGCGCGCGGCTTCCAGCACGAGCGGCCCGAGGGCTGGGGCCTGAACCTGTGGGCGCCGGTGGTGAACCTGCTGCGTGACCCGCGCTGGGGCCGTAACGAGGAAGGGTACTCCGAAGACCCCTACCTGACCGGCGCGATCTCCACGGCGTACGGCACGGGCCTGCAGGGCGACGATCCCGTCCATCTGAAGACGGCGCCCACCATCAAGCACTACCTGGCCAACAACAACGAGACCCGCCGGACCACCTCCGACTCGGTCCTGCGCCCCCGCGTCCTCAAGGAGTACGACGAGGCGGCCTTCCGGCCGGCCCTCAGCGCGGACGCCGTCACCGGCGTGATGTCGTCCTACAACCTCGTCAACGGCCGCCCCGCCACCGTCCATCCGGGCCTGACCGACACCGTCCGCACATGGGCGAAGAAGGACCTGTTCAACGTCACGGACGCGGACGCCCCCAACAACCTGCTCCCCGGCAACCAGGACTACTACCCCACCCGCGCCGAGGGGGACGCCGCCGCCCTGCGAGCCGGCATCGACAGCTTCACCACCGACAGCGCCGAGCCCGGCAAGACCGTCCAGGCGCTCACCACCGCACTGGCGAAGGGGCTGATCGACGAGGCCGACCTCGACACCGCGGTCCGACACGCTCTCGGCATCCGGTTCCGGCTCGGCGAGTTCGACCCGGACGGCGGCCCGTACGCGAAGATCGACAAGTCGGTCATCGACAGCCCGGCGCACCGCGCCCTGGCCCGCGAGACCGCCGCCGAGGCGGTCGTCCTGCTGAAGAACGAGCACGCGGCCCTGCCGCTGGACGCGAAGGCCCTCAAGAAGGTCGCCGTCGTCGGCCCGCTGGCCGACACCCTCTACACCGACTGGTACTCCGGCTCCCTGCCGTACGCCGTCACCCCGCTCAAGGGCGTCACGGAGCGGCTCGGGCCCGGCGGGACCGTCACCACGAGCGAGGGCGTGGACCGGGTCGCCTTCCGGAACAAGGCCACCGGCGGGTACCTCACCGGGGGCGGCGGCGCGAGCGGTGCGGTCCTCACGGAGCAGGGCGGCGACGCGGGCGCCACCGGGCAGTTCGACGTCTTCGACTGGGGCCAGGGCGTGGTGACACTGCGCAACGTGGCCAACGGCAAGTACGTGGGCTACGACGGGAAGGCGTTCCGCAACGACCAGGAACAGCCGAACGGCTGGTACGTACAGCAGCAGTTCGTCCTGGAGCGGCAGGACGACGGCAGTCGGCTGATCCGCTACGCCGGGTACGAGACCGCCGCCGACTGGTTCGGCGACAAGACGTACCTCACGGCGGACGCCGCCGGCACGCTGCGGCTGACCACCCAGGACGATGCCGCCCGCTACGAGGCGGAGGTGGTGCGCGGCGGCGTCGAGCACGCGGTCGAGGCCGTACGGGGCGCCGACGCGGCGGTCGTGGTGGTCGGCAGCATGCCGTGCATCAACGGCCGCGAGGACCACGACCGTGCGGACAGGGCGCTGGCCGCGGGGCAGACCGCCCTGGTCAAGGCCGTCCGGGCGGCCAATCCGCGCACGGTCGTCGTCCTGGAGACCAGCTACCCCGTCACCACCACCTGGGAGCAGGAGCACGTGCCGGCGATCGTGTGGACCACCCACGCGGGCCAGGAGACCGGACACGCCGTCGCCGGCGTCCTGTTCGGCGACCACAACCCGGCAGGGCGGCTCACCCAGACCTGGTACCGCTCCGAGGACGACCTGCCGGACCTGCTCGACTACGACATCATCGCGGCGGACCGCACCTACCTCTACTTCCGTGGCGACCCGCTCTACCCCTTCGGGCACGGCCTGTCCTACACCACGTTCCGCTACGGCCGGCCCGAGCTGTCCGCACGCACGGTGGACGGCGACGGCACGGTGACCGTCTCCGTTCAGGTGACCAACACCGGTGAGCGGGACGGCGACGAGGTCGTGCAGCTCTACACCCACCAGCGCGCCTCGCGGGACAAGCAGCCGCTGAAGCAGCTCCGCGGCTTCGCCCGCGTGCCTCTCAAGGCGGGCCGGAGCACGACCGTACGGCTGCCGCTGCGCGCCGCCGACCTCGCCCACTGGGACGTCACCCGCGGCCGTTGGGTCGTGGAGAGCAGCGTCCACGACGTCTGGGTGGGCGCGTCGTCGGGGGACGTACGGGGGCGGGTGACACTGCGCGTGAACGGCGCGGAGATCCCCGCCCGGGACCTGGCCAGGACCACGCGCGCCGCCGACTTCGACGACTACCGGGGCGTGCGGATCGTCGACGAGAGCAAGGTGCGCGGGGACGCGGTCGGCGCCACCGGGAAGGGTGACTGGATCGTCTTCCGCGACGCCGAACTCGGCGCGGGCGTAAGGATGTTCACCGCGCGCGTCGCGAAGGAGAGCGGCGGCAGCGGGACCGTACAGATCCGGCTCGGCTCGCCGGACGGGCCGCTCGCCGGGACGGCCGAGGTCTGCAGCACCGGCGACCGGTACGCCTACCACACCGTCACCGCCCGGCTGCGTGGCGCCCGCGGCCGGCACGACGTCCACCTCGTCTTCTCGGACGCGATGCGTCTGAGCACCTTCTCGCTGCGCTGACGCGGCCTCTTCCGGCGCCGCACCGGACGTCCCGGCGCCTTACCCACCGCACCGCATCTCCCTGAGCCGCCTCCGAACGGAGAACCGCCCATGCACTCCCGTGCAGCCAGACCGGTGCTCGCCGCGATCACCGCGGCGGCCACGGTCGCACTCGGCCTCACCGGCTGCGCCGCCGCCCCGGACCCCGGCACGGTCACCGTGCTCAACTCGGCCACCGACACCGCCGAACACACCAAGAACCAGCGGTTCTTCGACCGCTGCGCCCGGCCGCTGGGCCTGCGCGTCGAGCAGATCAGCGTGCCCGCCGACCAGGTGTCCTCCAAGGCGCTGCGGATGGCCTCGTCCCACTCGCTCACCGACATCCTGGAGCTGGACGGGTCCGAGCTGCCGCAGTTCGCCCGGACCGGCGGCCTGCGGCGGCTGAGCGACCTCGGCGTCGGCGCCTCCGGTTTCTCCCGCAGCGCCGTCTCCCTCGGCTCGTACCGTGGTGCCCGTTACGGTGTGGCCCGCGCCGCCAACTCCCTCGCGCTGTACTACAACCGCGACCTGCTGGAGAAGGCCGGCGTGGCCCCGCCCCGCACCTGGGAGGAGCTGCGGGCGGCGGCGCGGAAACTGACCGGGGGCGGCACCTACGGCCTGGCCTTCAGCGCCAGTCCGGACGCCGACGGCGTCTACCAGTTCCTGCCCTTCTTCTGGTCGGCGGGCGGCGACGAGGCGCGCCTCGACGACGGCAAGGGCGAGGCCGCACTCGGGCTGTGGAAGCGGCTGGTCGGGGACCGGTCGGTCTCCAGGGCCGTCGTCAACTGGAACCAGCAGGACGTCAACGACCAGTTCGTCGCGGGGCGCGCCGCCATGATGGTCAACGGCCCGTGGCAGGTGCCGGTGCTCGCCGCCCAGAAGAAGGTGGACTGGGCCGTCGCCAAGATCCCCGTGCCCGAGGCGGGCGGCAGGGCCGTCTCGCCCATCGGCGGCACCGTCATGACCGTGCCGAAGAGCGACGACCCCGGCCGCGAGCGCAACGCCGCAAGGATCCTCGACTGCCTCAACTCGCCAGCGAACCAGCTCGCTTGGGGCCAGGCGACCAACAACGTACCCACTCGAACCGCCGCGGCCCGCACCTACGCGGCGAAGAACCCCGAGCTCGCCCCGTTCGCCGAGCTGGTCTCCACCGCCCGCTCCCGCACCGCCCGGGTCGGCACCCGCTGGCCCCCCGTGGGCGATGCCCTCTCGGGCGCGTTCCAGTCCGTACTGACCGGCCGGAGCAGCCCCGGAGCGGCGCTGCAACGGGCGCAGCAGCAAGCGACGACGGGGAAGTGAGACACCGGTCATGAGAACCCTCCCACGGCACACCGAACTCCTCCGCTGGCTCTTCGTCGCCCCCGCGCTCGTCTACATGGCCGCATTCTTCGGCTATCCGCTCGTCCGCAACGTGCTGATGAGCTTTCAGCACTTCACGCCCACCACGTACTTCACCGGAGAAGCGCCCTTCAACGGCCTCGCCAACTGGCGGGCCGTCCTCGCCGATCCGCTCTTCACCGACGCCCTGTGGCACACGGCGCTCTTCACCGCCGGCTCGCTGCTCGGCCAGTTCACCATCGGTCTGGCCCTGGCCGTCTTCTTCTCCCGGCGCTTCCGCCTCTCCGGTGTCGTACGGGCGGTCCTGCTGCTGCCCTGGCTCGTGCCCATGGTGGTGTCCGCCGTCGTGTGGCGGCGCATCCTCGACCAGGAGCACGGTGTCCTCAACACCGCCCTGCAGGCGCTCGGCCTGGCCGACGGCGGGGTGCCGTGGCTGAGCAGCCCGAGCGTGGCACTGCTGTCCGCCGTCCTGGTCAACATCTGGATCGGCATCCCGTTCAACATGGTCATCCTCTACGGCGGTCTGCAGGAAATACCGCGCGAGCTGTACGAGGCGGCCTCCCTGGACGGCGCGAGCGCCTGGCGGGCGTTCCGCAGTGTCACCCTGCCGATGCTGCGGCCGGTGATCACCGTGGTGCTCGTCCTCGGCTTCATGTCGACGGTCAAGATCCTCGATCTGATCCTGGCCCTCACCGCGGGCGGCCCCGCCGACGCGACCCAGACCCTGGGCACCGTCACCTACCAACTGTCCTTCCTGCGTCTCGACTTCGGCCAGGGCGCCGTCGTCGGCAACGTCCTCATCCTGGTCAGCGCGGTCTTCGCCGTGCTGTACCTCCGCGCCAACCGCGCCGACTTCGGCCAGGGGAAGTGATCGTCGTGGCCCCTTCGCGTACCCGCAGGCTGCGCAGCGCCTGGAACACGGCCACCGCGCTGCTGATCCTCGCCGTGCTGCTCTTCCCCGTCTACTGGATGCTGGACACCGCGCTCCAGCCCGCGTCGGGCATCGCCGTTTCCTGGTTCCCGACCCGTCCCAGCCTGGACAGCTTCCGGCTGGCGCTGGGGAGCCAGGGCCGCTCGATGCTCACCAGCCTCGTCGTCGCGCTCGGCGCCGTCGTCGTCTGCCTGGCGCTCGCCGCGCCCGCCGCGTACGGCCTGGCGCAGTCCGCGCTGCGCGGTGGCCGCAGCGTCGTCTTCACCACCCTCATCACCCAGATGGTGCCGGGCATCGTCATCGCCAACGCCCTCTACAGCGCGTACGCGGAACTGGGCCTGGTCAATTCCTACCTCGGGCTGATCCTGGCCGACGCCTCGCTCGGGCTGCCGTTCTCCATCGTGCTGCTGCGCGCCTTCATGGTGTCCATTCCCGGGGAGGTCATCGAGGCGGCGTTGGTCGACGGCGCGAACCGGTTCACCGCCTTCGTCCGCATCGTGCTCCCGATGAGCCGCAACGCGCTCATCACGGCCGGGCTGTTCACGTTCCTGTTCGCCTGGTCGGACTTCATGTTCGCGCTGACCCTCAACACCACCGACGACGTCAAGCCGGTCACGCTCGGCATCTACCAGTTCGTCGGCGCCCACGTCAGCGACTGGGGCGCGGTCATGGCCACGGCCGTGCTGTCCGCCGTCCCCGCGGCGGTCCTGCTGGTCGTCGCCCAGAAGTACATCGCCGCCGGCATCGCCGGCGGCTCGATCAAGTAGCCACCGCGCGCGGCTCGAAAGGCAGGCACCACCCGATGAAGTTCACCGACGGCTACTGGCTGATGCGGGACGGCGTCGACGCGTCGTACGCCACCGAGATCGTCGACACCCGCGTCGAGGACGACCGGTTCACCCTCTACGCCGCCGCACGCCACCTCCGGCACCGGGGCGACACCCTCAACAGCCCTTTGCTGACCGTTACTTGCTTCTCACCCGCCGAGGGCGTGATCGGCGTCCGCGCCACCCACCACGCCGGCACGGCCGACCACGGCCCCCACTTCGCCCTGGGTACGGGGCAGGACGACACGACCGCGGGCAAGGTCCACCGCGAGGGCACTTTCCTCGAACTGTCCAGCGGCGCCCTGTCGTTGCGCGTGGACACCACCGCTCCGTACCGGCTGGACTTCACCGCCGACGGCCGCACGCTCACCTCCGCCGAGGCGCGCGGCACCGGCTTCGCCCGCACCCCCGACGGTGCCCACCACTCCCTCGCGCAGCTCTCCCTCGGCGTCGGCGAGCTGGTGTACGGCATGGGCGAACGCTTCACCCCGTTCACCCGCAATGGCCAGAGCGTCGACATCTGGCAGGCCGACGGCGGCACGGCCAGCGAACAGGCGTACAAGAACGTCCCGTTCCACCTCACCAACCGCGGCTATGGCATCTTCGTGAACCACCCGGGCCAGGTCTCCTACGAGGTGGGTTCCGAGGCGGTCGGCCAGGTCCAGTTCAGCGTCGAGGACCAGACGCTGGAGTACTACATCGTGCACGGCCCCTCCCCCAAGGAGATCCTGGACCGCTACACCGCGCTGACGGGCCGCCCCGCGCTGCCGCCCGCCTGGTCGTTCGGGCTGTGGCTGTCCACCTCCTTCACCACCTCCTACGACGAGGAGACCGTCACCCGCTTCGTACGCGGCATGGCGGACCGCGACATACCGCTCGGCGTCTTCCACTTCGACTGCTTCTGGATGCGCGCCTACCAGTGGTGCGACTTCACCTGGGACCCGGAGGTCTTCCCGGACCCGGAAGGCATGCTGCGGCGCCTCAAGGAGGAGCACGGCCTGAAGATCTGCGTCTGGATCAACCCGTACATCGCCCAGAAGTCCCCCCTCTTCGACGAGGCCGCCCGGCTCGGCTACCTCGTACGGCGGGCGGACGGCAGCGTGTGGCAGTGGGACATGTGGCAGGCGGGCATGGGCCTGGTCGACTTCACCCACCCCGAAGCGCGGCAGTGGTACGCGGACAAGCTGCGCGGCCTGCTCGGACAGGGCGTCGACTGCTTCAAGACCGACTTCGGCGAGCGCATCCCCACCGATGTCGTCTGGCACGACGGCTCCGACCCCGCACGCATGCACAACTACTACACCCACCTATACAACCGCACCGTCTTCGAGACGCTCGCCGCCGAACGCGGCGCGGACGAGGCGGTCCTCTTCGCCCGCTCGGCGACGGCCGGCGGCCAGCAGTTCCCCGTCCACTGGGGCGGTGACTGCGAGTCCACCTTCGGTGCGATGGCCGAGTCGCTGCGCGGCGGGCTCTCGCTCGGGCTGTCCGGTTTCGGCTTCTGGAGCCATGACATCGGCGGCTTCGAAGGCACGCCGAGCCCCGAAGTCTTCAAGCGCTGGGTGCAGTTCGGGCTGCTGTCCTCGCACAGCCGGCTGCACGGCAGTACCTCCTACCGCGTGCCGTGGGACTACGACGAGGAGGCCGTCGCGGTCACCCGCGACTTCACCCGGCTCAAGCACCGCCTGATGCCGTACCTCTTCCACGCCGCGCGGCAGGCCGCCACGCACGGCACGCCGGTGATGCGCGCGATGCTGCTGGAGTTCCCCGGCGACCCGGCCTGCGACACCCTGGACCGGCAGTACATGCTCGGCGACGACCTGCTGGTGGCGCCCGTCTTCACCGCCGACGGCACCGTCGAGTACTACGTACCGGACGGGGAGTGGACCCATCTGCTCTCCGGCGAGCGGGTACGGGGACCGGGCTGGCGGCGCGAGCGGTACGGCTTCGACAGCCTGCCGCTGCTGGCCCGGCCCGGCTCGGTGATCCCCTTCGGAAGCGTGGCCGACAGCGCCGTCTACGACTGGGCGCACGGCGTGACGCTGAACGTGTACCGGCTGCGCGACGGCGACACCGTGACGACCAGGGTCCCGGCACCGGACGGCGCCCCCGACGCCGTCTTCCGCACCCGCAGGGACGGCGCGCGCCTCGTCATCGAGGCCACCGGAGCGACCGGCCCGTGGCACGCGCTTCTCGTGGGCGAGCGTTTCACACTGCCCGAGAATGCACCGGGCACGGCGGCCCACACCGAAGAGGGCACGCTGCTGTCGGCCGGGCCCGGCACGTCTCGGCTGATGGCGGTACTCGACGAGCGCGAGAGCTGAGCCGGGAACGGCAACCTTTCCCCGGGCCCAGGCAACCAACCGATGAACAGTGCGACCTTCCCCCACCTCTGAAAGGACTGTTCATGACACAGCGCACCCGGAGACTCGGCATACGGCTCCCGCTGACCGTCACGGCGGCCTTCGCGGCAGTGCTCGGATTCGCCGCCGCACCGGCCCAGGCCGCGGCCTGGTCCTCGTCCGAGCGCTTCGGCTCGTACACCACCCCCGACGGCTACACGCTCTACAACAACATCTGGGGATCGGGCGCCGGCACCCAGACGATCCGGGCCGAGTCCGCGTCGGACTGGGACGTGTCGGCCGATCACCCGGGCACCCCGGGAATCAAGTCCTACCCCAACGCGAAGAAGGTCATCGGCAAGCCCCTCAGCGGCCTCTCCTCGCTGACCAGCACGTACGACGTGACCGTGCCGGCGTCGGGCGCGTACAACACCTCGTACGACATCTGGGACAGCGACTACGACCACGAGGTCATGCTCTGGGTCAATCACACCGGCGCCGTCGGTCCGATCGGCACCGAACAGGCCACCGTCACCCTCGGCGGCAGCACCTGGAAGGTCTACAAGGGCGACAACGGAGCCAATCAGGTGTACTCCTTCCTGCGCACCTCCGACTCCTCCGCCGGCACCGTGGACATCCTGCCGGTCCTGAAGTGGATCCAGGGGAAGGGCTGGTGGGGCGACGAGACCATCGGCGACGTCCAGTTCGGCTACGAGATCACCTCTTCGCCGGGCGGCCTCGACTTCGCCACCAACCGCTTCAGCGTCTCCAGCCGCTAGGCGGTGCGACCGGGCACCGGCCGGGGCGGCTGACCGCTCCGGCCGGTGCCCGGCGTGCGCAGGGACCGGACCGGTTCGCGGTCATCCCCCCAGGGACGCCGCCAGGCGCTCCAGCGCGGGTATCGCCTTGTCGACGGCGGCGCGGTCGCCCGGCGGCAGACCGTGCAGCGCCTCCTGGAGCGCCCTGGTGCTGGCCCGGTCGTAGCGCGCCAGCAGTTCCAGCGCGGCCGGGGTCGCGGAGAGGCCCACACTCCTCGCGTCCGTCGCGGAGGGCCGTCGCTCGACCAGGCCCGCCGCGGCCATCGCGCGGACGAGGTTGCTGACCGTGGAGGGCGACACGCTGAGCCGCGCCGCCACCGCGCCCGTACCCAGCGGCCCGTCGGCGGAGAGGACCCGCAGCAGTTCGATGTGGGCCTCGGGCAGGTCGGGGAGGCCTTCGGCGGTGCGCGTGGAGCGGAGGACGGCCCGGCGCAGGGGGCCGAGGAGGTGGCTGAGGGAGGCTGCGGTGTCCATGGAGCGATTGTCGCAGCGCAACCCGATGTTTTGTCGCAAAACTGTTTTGTGACAAACTAAAGGGGTGGCCACCGGAAGCGGCCACAGCACAGCAAGGAGCCACCATGACCACCACCGTCGCGAACCCCGTCCCCGCACAGGACCTCTCCGGCATCACCGGCAAGCGGTTCATCTACACGTACGCCAACGGCTGGCAGTACGAGATGTACGTGAAGAACGCGCGGACCATCGACTACCGGATCCACACCGGCATGGTCGGCGGGCGCTGGGTCAAGGACCAAGCGGTCGATCTCGTCCGGCTGGACGAGGACGTGTACAAGGTGTCCTGGACCGAGCCGACCGGCACCTCCGTCTCCGTGACCGTCTCCCCCGCCAAGCGGCAGCTGCACGGCGTGATCTTCTTCCCGCACTGGGTCGAGCAGCACCCCGAGCGCACCGTCTGCTTCCAGAACGACCACCTGGACGAGATGGCCAAGTACCGCGACGAGGGCCCGGCCTACCCGGTCTACGTCGTCCCGGAGTTCGCGAAGATCACACTCTTCGAGCACGTGGGCGAGGACGACGAGAGCGTCGTCGCCGCAGGCCCGGCCGACCTGCCCGCCGGCTTCGCCGACCGCACGAACTGACCCGCCCCTGGTCCCGGTGGCCGCTCAGCCGGCCGTCCGGGAAGGCGCGGGGAGCGTCGCGAGGACCCGGAAACCGCCGCCGTCCAGCGGGCCCGACTCGATGTCGCCGCCGGCCAGCCGCACCCGCTCGCCCAGCCCGATCAGCCCGTGACCGCCGCTGGGCAGCAGGGGGCCGTCGCCGTCGGGGGACGCGTCCGCCGCGCGGTCCGCCGGACCGTTGGTCACACTCACACACAACGCCCGCGGCCCGTACTCGACACGGATGTCCGTCGCCGCACCGGGCGCGTGCTTGTGCACGTTCGTGAGCGCTTCCTGCACGACCCGGTACGCGGCCCGCTCGACCGGCTCGGCGAGCGGCCGCGGATCGCCCTCGGTGCGCAGCGAGACGGGCAGCCCGGCGGCCCGGGAGCTGTCGGCCAGCGCGGCGATCCGGTCGACGGCGGCACCGTCGGCCGCAGCCACCTCCGCCTGCTGCCCCTGCTTCACCTGCTCCGTCCCGTCCCCGGCCGCCGCCTCGCCCCTGAGCAGCCCCAGCATCTCGCGCAGTTCCGTGAGCGCCTGCCGCCCGGCCGTCTGGATGATCGCCGCGGCCTCGGCCGTCACCTTCGGGTCGTGCGCCACGGCGGCCAGCGCGTTCGCGTGCACCACGATCAGGCTCACCTGGTGCGAGACGACATCGTGCATCTCCCCGGCGATCCGCTGCCGCTCCTCGGCACGCGCGGCCTCGGCCAGGAGCCGCTGCTCCCGCTCTGCGCGCTCGGCCCGTTCCACCAACCCCGCGAGTACGGCGCGCCGTTCACCCACGTACAGCCCGAGGAGCAGCGGTACGAGCATGGCGAGGACGAAGTTCACCAGGAACCCACCGGCCAGGCTCCGCGGATGCGACCAGGCGTCGGCGTCGCCCCAGGGGATGACGTACAGCAGGCCCACCCCCGCCGCCGCCCACACCGTCCGGCGGCTGCGCGGCCCCCGGTACGCGCCCTCGGCGTAGTACGCGCACGGCAGCGCGAAGATCGAGATGTGCAGCGCCTCCGCGACGAGCGCCACCGCGAGCACCACCTCGGGCACCCGTCGCCGCGCCAGCAGCGGCACCGCGCTCACGCCCGCGAGCAGCAGATTCGCCCACGGCATCGCCGGTCCGAGGTATGGATTCTTGGTGCTGTTCCACACCGACAGCGCCAGTACGGCCGCGGTCACCACCACGTCCGCGACGACCGGCGACCTGAACGGATGCCGCGCGGAACGCGCCGGCGCCGTCGCCCGGTGGCCCTCCGGCACGACCACCCAGGACCGGACGAAGTTACGGAAGTGCTGACTGCGGCTGCTGGTACTCACCCGGCGAGGATAGGCGTATCCGGTCATCCCTCTTCCCGGTGCTCACCCTGCCGGTCGGCGGCCCGGCGTCCCTCGTCACCGTCCCCCGCCGCATCGATCACCTCATCCAGTACGTCACGCGAGCGGACCAGGTCGGCGATCATCCGGTCGATGCGTCCCCGCTCCGTCGTGAGGTCGGCGACCAGCCGCGGCGTGGCGATCTCGGACGGTCCCCCGTCGGCGTCCCGCATACAGGGCAGCAGCTGCCGGATCTTCGCGCTGCCCAGTCCGGCGGCGAAGAGCTCCTGGATGCGGATGACGCGGTCGACGGCGCTGCCGGGAAATTCGCGGTGCCCGCCTGCGGTACGTTCGGCCACCAGCAGCCCCTGCTTCTCGTAGTACCGCAGCGAGCGTTCGCTGACTCCCGTACGCCGGGCCAGCTCACCGATCCTCATCGCGCACCCTCCCCCTCCGCATCGCGCACTCTCCCCCACCTCGATGACTTGAACCTGACACCAATGTCAACTTCTACCGTTCCGGCATGACGCACACAACACTCGGCTCCCGCCTCTTCGCCCCCGCCCGCCTCGGCACCCTCCACCTGCCGAACCGCCTGGTGATGGCGCCGCTGACACGCAATCGCGCCACCGCCGACGGCGTACCCACCCCGCTGATGGCCACGTACTACGCGCAGCGCGCCTCCGCCGGGCTGATCATCGCCGAGGCGTCCACGCCGAATGCCGTCGGCCAGACGTACCCGAACATCACCGCGATCCACAACGCGGCCCACGTGGCCGGCTGGCGGCAGATCACCGATGCCGTGCACGCCGCGGGCGGCCGGATGTTCCTGCAGTTGCAGCACGGTGGCCGGGTCGGCCATCCCGACACCAGCGGCCTGACGCCCCTCGCGCCCTCGCCGATCCCCCTCCCGGAAACGATCCACACGCCCAGCGGCCGCCGGCCCGCGGTCGTCCCCCGCGAGATGACCACCGACGACATCCGTACCACCGTCGCCGACTTCGCCGCCGCCGCACGCAACGCCCGCGCCGCGGGCTTCGCCGGGGTCGAGGTGCACAGCGCCAACGGCCACCTCCTCCACCAGTTCCTGGCCAAGAACACCAACCACCGCACCGACGCGTACGGCGGCCCGGTGGCCCGCCGCATCCGCTTCGTGACCGAGGTGGTCCGGGCCGTCGCCGACGCGATCGGCCCCGACCGAGTGGGCCTGCGCATCTCCCCCGGCCACACGGTCAACGGCGTCCAGGAAGGCGACACCGACGACATCTACCCGGCACTCATCACCGCACTCGCCGACAGCGGCCTGGCCGGCCTGGCCTACCTGCACGTCGCCTTCGCCGACCCCGACCAGCCGGTCTACCAGCACATCCGCAAAAACTGGCCGAGCACCCTCATCGCCAACCCGATACTCCCCGACCCCCTCCCCACCGACGGCGGCAGGCACGAGTCCGAACGCCTCCTCTCAGCAGGCGCCGACCTCATCGCCCTCGGCCGCCCCTTCCTCGCCAACCCCGACCTCGTCCACCGCCTCCACACCCACGCCCCCCTCAACCCCGTACGCGACAAGTACCTGATGTACGTAGGCGGCGAGACGGGCTACACGGACTACCCGCCACTGCCCACCACTTGACTTGACGCACGGCAAATTGACGCACGGCAAAGCGGGGGCCGACGCCCTTCAGGCGCCGACCCCCGCATGCACTGTTGTTTCAGATCACTCAGACCGCTTACGCGCGGTGGTACTGCTGTGCCACGTGCGGAGTGGCACCCAGCTCGCGGGCCGCCTGCTGCGCGAAGTACGGGCTCCGCAGCAGCTCCCGACCGATCAGCACCGCATCGGCCTCGCCATCCACCACAATCTTCTCGGCCTGCTGCGCTTCAGTGATCAGACCAACGGCACCCACCGCCAGCCCGGTCTCCTTCTTCACCTGCGCGGCGAACGGCACCTGGTAATTCGGCACCGCCGTGATCTTCGCGTCCGGCGCGTTGCCACCCGTGGAGGTGTCCAGCAGGTCCACACCGTGCTCCTTGAGCTCGGCCGCGAACCGCACGGTCTCCTCGGCGGTCCACCCCTCCCGCTCATCCTCCGCGTTCTCCGACAGCCAGTCGGTCGCCGAGATCCGGAAGAACAGCGGCAGCTCCTCGGGCCACACCGCACGCACCGCGTCCACGACCTCCAGCGCGAACCGCGTCCGGTTCTCGTACGAGCCGCCGTACTCATCGGTGCGCCGGTTGGTGAACGGCGACAGGAACTCATTGATCAGGTAGCCGTGCGCACCGTGAATCTCGGCGACCTGGAAACCGGCCTCCAGCGCCCGCCGCGCGGTCGCCGCAAACTGCTCCACAATCTCCTTGATCTGCGCTACCGACAGCTCCTCGGGAGCCGTCGACTTCTCATCGAAGGCGAGTGCACTCGGCCCGACCGGCTGCCAGCCATGCCCCTCACCAGGAGCGATCGGCGCACCCCGGTCCACCCACGTGCGCTCCGTCGAAGCCTTACGCCCGGCGTGCGCTATCTGAATACCGACGGTGGCGCCCTGCGCCTTGACGAAGTCGGTGATGCGGCGGAAGGCGGCGGTCTGGGTGTCGTTCCACAGTCCCAGGTCGTACGGGCTGATGCGACCCTCGGGACTGACGGCGGTGGCCTCGGTGATGATCAGGCCCGTGCCGCCGACGGCGCGCGCCGCCAGGTGCTGGAAGTGCCAGTCGTTGGGCACACCCTGCTCGGCACCGTCCGGAGCCGCCGAGTACTGGCACATCGCGGCCATCCACAGGCGGTTCGGAATGGTCAGCGAGCGAAGGGTGATCGGCTCGAACAGTGCGCTCACAGCAGACTCCTGTACGTGAACGGGGCGGGGCTCCGAATGAAGCCGGGCTTATACGATACCCATCGTAGTACGGAGGTTGTCAAACTACGACACTTCTCGTACGAGGGCGCTATGGGTCACCACAGAACCTGGTGAGGCGGGTCACGCCGGTCTGGCGCGGAAGCGTGGCCGCCTGAACTACAGCGAACGCCTGCACCTTCCACTCACGGCCGTTGATGATCGACAGGCTGGATTCCGTCCCGACTGCTGGTTACGCCAGCTTGTCCAGCAATGCCTGGAATGCCTGCTCCTCAGGCCGCAGCAGCGACACCCCCGCCGCTCAGGTGCGTCCCCGCGGTTCCCGGCGCCGCCCCATCGTTCCCCGCCAACCCGTCACGCTAGGTGGGTCGCATCCGGCGCCGAGAGTCTCAACCTGACAGAACCACATCGCTCGCCTTTTCGTCCGTCGGCGCGACCGACTCGGCTACGTCCTCCATACAGATCGGCAGGCCGATTGACCGATAAAGAAGACCATCGGCACTCACAGAGCAAGCTGTACAAGGGAGAGCAGAGCAACGAGACTCGAAGGCGTCACTCGACTCCGGCCCCGGCGCTGCGCAGGAAGGTGAGGACGGCAAGTACGCGCAAGTTGACGTCGGCCCGTTCCGGGGCGTCGGCTTGCGGCAACCTCAGCTTCTGGGACAGCGCCGTGGCCCGCTTCTCGACCGTCTTGGGACGACAGCACAACTTCCGTGCGATGGCAGAGTTCGACAGTCCCTCTGCCATTAGCACCAGAACGTCCCGCTCGCCGTCAGTCAGACACTCCAGCGGATCGACGGTTCTCCGGCGCATCAACATCCGCTGGACGGCGTCCGGATCGATGACGATTTCCCCAGCAGCGACCCTGTTGATGGCCTCGACAAGCCGGTCAGTGTCCTGCACCCGATCCTTGACCAGGTAGCCGACCGCTCTGTTGGAAGCTTCCAATAGCCGCATCGCATAGGACGTCTCAGCATAGTGGGACAGCACCAGCAGACCGACATCGGGACGATCGGCCTTAATCGCCTCCGCGGCCCGAATCCCTTCGTCTCGGTAGCCCGGCGGCATACGGATGTCTAGCAGAACCACATTGGGCGGCTCGGCTGCAACCAGGTTAAGAAGCTCCGTGGGGGTGCCTGCGAGGCCGGCCACGACGAAGCCCCGGCTGATGAGTACCTGAGCAAGTAGCTGGCGCAGCAGGCCGGAGTCGTCGGCGATCATGACGCGCACGGCAGCTCCACGGCCAGCCTGGTCCCCGCATGCCGCGAGCTATCCAGCGTCAACGTGCCGCCCAGCGCGCCGATCCGGTCCTTCAATCCGCGCAGTCCCGTTCCCGCCATGGGGTCAGCTCCGCCGAGGCCGTTGTCCCACAATTCCAGATCCAGCGTTCGCAGGGAGCGAGCCACCCTGACCGCGGCACTCGCGGCTCGGGCGTGCCGGTACACATTCATCAGCCCCTCGGCGAGCGTACGCAGCTCACGGTTGGCCTCGCGCAGTTCGGCCGCCGCCCGGGCGAGCACCCCGGCCGCATCGGACCCGGTGCCCATCCGCGAGGGGGCGGCTGACCTGTCGTGCGCGGCCAGTTCATTGCGCAATGGCGGTGACCGCCCGGCCGTTCGATGGCGGGAGCGAGTCGTTGACCGGACTACCAACGAGCGCGCCAGCCTTCCCCTTCACTCAACGGCTGGCACTGGCAGCGCTCGCCGCTGCGACCATCTCGCGGAACCCTTCCTCGTGTTCCAGTCGATAGCGCTTCACCAAAGCACAGAGATTGACAAGAATGACTGGGTGCTCGCACTGCTCAGCAGCTGAGGTGAACGTTTCTGGCAGCACATGCTGGTATTCATATCCGAACCGGTTGAGAGTGGCGAGCAGAGACAGTTGAACTGCGACGAGTCGATCAAAACGAAAGCGCCCCTCCTCCTGTCGGCGGGCACCATCGAGAAAATTGAAGATCACGCAGTATTCGGCATCATCCGCCGCCAAGCGGTTGCGAAATTCCCTGAGCGAGAGTAGGTGCCCACCTATGTACAAAGTATCCGCCATGTCGGCCAGTCGGTCACGCAGAAAGTGATCAGTAGCCCTGCCGCCATCGTATTCAAGGCCATCGTAGAGATCGACCTTGATCCATACAGCGATGTTCAGCTTCATCGCTTCCATGAACTTCCTGTCTGCTCCTGCCGCAACAACACTGTCCACGAACAGTGCTTGACGCTCAATGAGGCGACAGACAGCAATCAGACACAAGATGCGATACGCAAAGGACCGGATGTAGTAGCCAGACGCGGCGCATGAGCCGTTCATCCGGAGCCACCCATGCCCTTCGTGTCGAAAAAAATTCCACAACCTATTACTCATGGAACCACCTGTTTCAAGCAGTAGCCCCTTATAGAGGGCGATTCGGTTGCGTAGCTCTTTCTGTTGCTCGTAAGCGTATTCGATATCGAGCTTACGCCGATGAAAGCGCTTGTCGAATCCATATTTGAGTGATGGGCCAAGGATGGAAACGACCAGTGCCACCACAGCAGAGATCAGTGCGCTGGCGAGTGGAGTTGGCATGCCTAGCCATGTCTGCGTCATGCGCCTAGACAAGTCCTGTGTTCATGGTCTGTAAAGACCAAGCGCGGGACCTGCTGCGCAGTGCCGGGGTGATCCACTCTCAGGAGCGCTCGAGAACGCGCTGGGCACGGGTAGCGGCCCACCGCCGAACTGGTCGACTTCTACAACCTTTAGTTGCACGCCCATCCGCAACGCGACAGTCCACTATCTCGAAGAGCGCCGCCCCGACGTTGAATACGGCACTATCCACGGACGGGTGCACGAGCACGAAGAGGTCGCCGGTGACGCGGGCATCACCACGGAGGAGCCTCGTGTGTTCCGCCGATCGGGCAGGCCCCAATAGGCTCGGTTGGGGAAGTGGGCTGGCCCGGTGCTTTCCGATCACCGGCTGTCCCGCACCGGTGGTCCGATGTCGAGCGCACGAGGGCCGCTCAAGAGTGCCCGATAGGATCCATGCCGTAGGGACAGGCTGACCACACACCATGGCCCACGCGGCCACGTCCACTTCGCCGCCCCGAAACCAGCCACCTTCCAGGCATATCCCGAGGCCGCCCAGCTCGGCGAAACCCTGCGTCCGGCCTGTACGGCATTGCCTGTCTTTCCTGGATCTCCGCGTTCTTCTGCGGTTTCACGCGGGCACTGGGGCCCCTCTGTTTCCCCCGTGGGGCCCCAGCGCTCGTAGTGTGGGTGGCTTCTGGTCCCGGCGTCAGGTGACCTGTGCCCTCAACTGGTCGGGAAGCTGTCGGGGACGCTCCTTTGGTGTCACTGCGGTGTACCTGCCGTTCCTACCGCGGCAGGTACACCGCCACGCGCGTGCCACCTGCAGGGCCGGGCCCGACCGTGAGGCTCCCGCCGAGTTCGGCCGCACGTTCCCGCATCGACGTCAGGCCCACGCCCGGGGAGTTGTCGACTGCCAAGCCTTTCCCGTCGTCGGTGATTTCCAGCTGCAAGTCGGCGTCGTTGCCCAGCCCGAGTACGATGCGGCAGTGCTCGGCGCCTGCATGGCGAACGACATTCGTCAGGGCCTCTGTCACGATGCGGTATGCCGCCACCTCGATGGCCGCGGACAAGGGTGGCAATTCCTGCGGGGCGCACACCTCCACCTCAATGCGCTTCGCCAAGGGGTGGAAGCTGTGCGAGGCCGTTGTGTACAGCGCGGCATGGGTCTCGATGGCCCTGAGCAGACCGAGTTCGTCCAGGGCGGGAGGGCGCAGGCCATCAACCAGTCGGCGGATCTCGGCGATGGCTTGTCGCACGTCTGCACTCAACCCCTCGAGCAGGCCTACTGCTTGGGGAACGTCGTTCTCCACTGTGATGCGAGCGCCATCGAGCTTGTACGCCACGCCGGCAAGGGTCGGCCCCAAGCCGTCGTGAAGATCGTGGCGCAGTCGGCGGCGCTCTTCCTCGCGCGCGGCCACCAGCCGCTCCCGGGAGCGTTGCAGGTCCGCCGTCAGCCGGGCACTGTGTAGGGCTAGCCCAGCCTGCCGGGTCAGGTCCTGAAGCAGGCGGAGCTCCGCGGCGGAGAATTCTTCGCCAGGTGCTCGAGGCCCGAGAACCATCCGGCCCAGCAGTTCGCCGTGATGGGAGAGGGGGAGCCGCACCGGCTCCGTGCCGAGCGTGCCGTGCTCGGCCGCTGTGTGAAAGCCGTCCTGCTGACGCAGCTCGATGGCGACATAGGGAAGCTTCAGAGTGCGGGCAACTGTCCGAACGATCATCGGCGAGACGGCAGTCGGCGCCAAAGCGGCGGAAAGTCGCACCCCGAGTTCGGAGATGACGGCATACGGTTCACCGCGCTGACCGTACAACAGGCGATCCACGCCCCGTTGCAGTCGAGCGCGTAGAGGAGTGGCGATCACCGCTATCACCGTCGTGGCGGCAAGAAACGCCCCTCGCTCGCTCTGCTTGAACAGTGCACCCAGTAGCGCGACGACAAGAACGTATACACCTCCAATGCAAGCGGTCAGAGCACTGTAGAGGATAGTGCGGTTGATAATACGGTCAATGTCGTAGAGCCGGTATCGCAGGACTGCTACACCGATTGCGATCGAGATGGTCCACAGCACCATATTCGCTACGACGCGAGCCCAGCTGCCCAGTTCCTGGGAGGGCGGAAACGACCACACCGTCACCACTAGGCTGCCTGCATAGGCGAGCCACTTGATTTGGGCGCGCTCCTCTCCGTCGGCCTGACGGTATCTCACCAGCACCGAGGAAACCGCACCGGCCAAGAGGACTGGGAAAGCATAGAAGGTTTTCGATGCCAGATCTCCCCATGCCTCGGGAAGTAACTTATCGCACCACCGTGCGGGCACGAGGGCCGGGCCACTGTAAACTCCCTCGCCCAGCGCGGCAAGCAAGAGCAACACCAGCGTCCATGCTCCGGTGGCCCAGGCCAGTGCCCGCCAGCGGGGGGAGACAAGATGCCCATTGGGGTAGACCAGTAAAGCGGCAAGGAGCAGCGCCACCGGGACTGTCCACATGCAATTCCCCAACCATCCGGCGATGTTCGCACCTGGGAAATCATGCGCATGTCCGTACAGGAAATAGTTCCAAGAAAACTGATCCAGCGCGATCGCGAAACCAGCGCCGATCATCATAATACCGATGCGATTTCCCGGCCGGCGGGCTGTGATGATTGCGCCGATCAAGGTGCTCGGTACGGCGGTACCGATGTACGTCACCCTGCCTAACCGAACCGGCAGATCATCGTGGGGCCGTCCGGGAACGTCGAGGACCAGCGTGGAGACAATGAGCGTTGCGATGAGCAAGCAGCCTGTCCAGACGAGCCAAGCAGGCATCCTGCGAGACATGTGGTGACCTTCATCCAGACGTCCCCACATCCGCATCACAGGCATGTGTCGGCGCACAAGAGCACTGACACGCAAGGATCGTGATGCGGGTAAGTGAAAGATGTGAGCGTGCGTATGGCGCTCAGCCCACTATATTGCCGGGCATGTGATAGACCAAGTACCTGCGGAGACCGCAGAGAGAATCGGGCCAGTCAGGGGGCGGCATGGATCGGGTCAGGCTCCTACTCGCAGATGACCATCCGATGTTCCTCGAAGGGCTGCGATGCCTGCTCGCATCAGCCCCGGATCTTGAGGTGGTCGGCGAAGCAGGAACCGGAGAGCAAGCAGTTAAATATGCGACCTCACTGTCTCCGGATGTCATCATTATGGACTTACACATGCCGGATGGTGATGGGGTAGAAGCAACTCGGCACATCGCAAGTTCCTTACCGCAGGCGAAAGTCCTTGTTCTCACCATGTTCGAAGATGACGAATGGGTATTCACTGCGATGCAAGCCGGGGCGCGAGGATACTTACTCAAGGACGCCGAGCGGGCCGACATACTGCATGCCATCCGGGCTGTGGCAAGCGGCGATGTGCTTTTTGGATCGGGCATTGCTCAACGCGTCATCAGCTACTTCTCGACAGCGGTTGGCAGTGGCCTGATTCATCCGTTCCCAGAACTTACCGGTCGAGAGCGCGAAGTGCTCGACTTGATGGCGGGAGGGCTGAAGAACACCGACATAGCTCAACGGCTTTCACTGCAGCCGAAAACCGTGCGCAATCGAATCTCAAGTATCTTTGCGAAACTGCAGGTGGCAGATCGCGCACAAGCTATCGTCCGGGCCCGCGAGGCCGGCCTCGGACGCGGACACCCTGGCAGTCCGCGATCTTCCTGACCGCCGCCAGGCGTGCGCGCCTGCGGCGACATCGAGTACCCGGCAGGTGGTGCCAACGATATGCCGGGTAGCGGCATCCACGGTGACCCTGCTGAGCGCTCTTCATCCCTACCCAAGCCAGTGCGTTTATCCGACGATGACTACAGAGGAAGTTCGACCATTAGGGGGGATGCGATGGGTCGCGACCGATGGTTCTTGAAACTATCCCTTAGCATGAGGATTTCGGGACACGGGCACAGGTATTTCCCACCTCCCTGTGATCCGGCATCGACCCCGATCGTCTCGGAACGCAAGTTCGCGAGAACGGGGTACCTATTCCGGACGCGGTCGGACCCGCCTGCGGGAAGCTCTGGGCGCTGCACTCGACGGCGACCAAGCACTTGTGGCTCTGTAGGGGTTCGCGAGAGCCACGGTCAAGGGCGTTCTACTGCACGCTTGGTGCGGCACCTCAGACCATTCGCATGCCCCTGCGCAAGCAACTCCCTGGAGTTCCTGGCTTTCCCGCTTGCTGAAGGAAGAGCGGCACATGGACGACAAGATCATAGCGGCGCTCATCGCAGCTGCAGTGTCCACATTCGGGATCTGGCTCTCCTACCGCATGAACCGGGTTCGCCTCCGGAGTGAGCTCGTCAGCCAGAGAGAGCGGCTGGAGCGGGAGATGCAAGCTCATGAAAACCGACTGCGCATGGAATTGCGCACGGAATTCATGGCAGAGGAAGCGATCCAGAATCTTCTCTGTCACCCCAAATGGAAGAAGCGGTCATTTCAACAAATAAAGGCACGTATCGGTGGCTTCGATGACAATCACCTACGGCAGCTTCTCGTGCGATCTGGTGCAGTGCGGTTCGGAGAGCCGGGAGAGCGGGAGGGTTGGGGATTGCGTGAACTGCATACGAATCAGTTGTGAAACAACATCTAACTGAGCGTTTCACCCATGAAAGGTGAGAAGCATTGCGGTTCTTCCCGCTCAGAGATTGAGGCCGGTGGGACGGGTCAGGAGTTCGGCATGCGGTGCGGCAGGAGGGAGTCGCTTCCGGTCCGGCTCGTCCTGTCTGGCCCCCAAACCGGCCAACCTGCGGGCCTTGGCCCGCTGAGCGCTGATCGAGCCCGTCCTGACCGCCTGGTGGGCCAAGCGCCGCCGCCGCAGGCTGGCCATCGGCCGCCGCCCGAACGCGACCTGCGCGCCCTACTGAACGCCGTCCTCTACGTGGAACGCACCGGCATCCCCTGGCGGTACCTGCCTCACGACTCCCCGCCCTGGCAGACGGCCTACGCCTACTTCGCCCACTGGCAACAAGACGGGGTGTTCGAGCAGCTCACCGGCCTGCTGCGACGCCTGGTCCCCGAGACCGACGGCCGCAGCGGCGAACCGTCGGCCTGTCTCCTAGGCTCCCAGAGGCGTCAAGACCTCCGCCAACGTGCCTCGCCGCGACCAGGACACCGATGTAGGCAAGCGCATCATCGGGCGCAAGCGCCGCCTCGGAACAGACATCCTCGGCCTACTGCTGAACGTGCTCGTCACCGCCGCCAGCGTCTCTGACACCGCCGCCGGCACCCATCTGCTGTACCGCATCACCGCCATCAACCACAGCACCCGCCTTGTCATCGACGTCCACCCCACCCAGCGGCCCTCCGGCATCCGCGGATTCACGGTCATCCAACCGCAGATGGACCATCGAGCGCACCTTCGGCCGGCCCATGCACCATCGCCGTCTCGCCCGCGACTACGAGACCCACCCACACCGCTCCGAAGCCGTGACCTACCTCACGATGATCGACCTCATGACCCACCGCCTCACTGGCGCAACCACCCTCAACTGGCGCGACACCTAACCATGGGAGCAAAGCAAACACACCCCCCAGAGCGAAACACGCAGTTAGCCCGTCGCGGTGCGCCTGCTGCGGTGGAACCACGCGAACCGCTGGCATAGCGCCACCAGGTAGAGCTCGGATGGCAAGGGACCGGGCAGACGGACCGCCTGCCATCGCCTGGCGGCAAATGACGCCAGCAGGTCGGGCGTTGCCGGAAACCCGATGGTCAACATCGCTGCGACGACAGGATTTGAACCAGCGCCCCCGTGTTCCCAGCTCCCACCCGATGACCCACATATGTGGGGTCGACTTACGACGAATACGGCAAGCAGCCCGTGTTGACGTACCGTGTACGACTGGCGAACTGCGTCGGCTCCTGGCCGAGATGGGCAATCCCTGGGCAGTCGATCACCGGCCACACTGCGACTCAGCCAAGCCGCTCCACTCCGCCCGCTACCCGGGCAATTACCCGTGAGCCAGCGGCCGCTTCCAAGGCCTCGTGTCCGTGGTCGGCCGCCCAGGCAGTCATGTCGTCGAGATCTCACCGGGCAAGCAGGCCGCAGGCAAAAACCGGGGGCGGTGCCGTTGCGTACGGCCAGGAACGGCGGCCCCGCAGTCCCTGTCTCTCGGTGGGACCGCCCCCGTGCCTGGGGCGCCACCCGTACAAGCAGCCCAGGTCGGATCTCCTAGGCATCGAAGAGCTGTCCCTGGGCCAGCCGGTGGTAGAGGTCGCTGGTACGGAGGAGCTCCTGGTGGGTGCCTATGGCACGGACGTGTCCGGCGTCGAGGACGACGATACGGTCCGCAGAGCTGACCGTGGAGATGCGGTGGGCGATGATGAGCAGGGCCGCGTCGGCGGCTACCTGCTCGATGGTCTCGGCCAGTGCGGCTTCGTTCACGGAGTCCATGTGTGAGGTGGGTTCGTCCAAAAGCAGCAGGGAAGGCCGGGGCAGCAGCGCGCGGGCGATGGCCACGCGCTGGCGTTCACCGCCGGACAGGAGCGCTCCTCGGTCGCCGACCGGGGTATCGAGACCGGCCGGCAGCCTGCGGACCAGCTCGTCCAGGTTGGTCATTTCGATGACGCGAAGTAGTTCGGCGTCGGTGGCCTGCGGGACGCCGTAACTGAGGTTGTCGCGCAAAGTGCCGTGGAGGACAGGGGCGTCCTGTTCGACCAGGCCGATGCGGGCGCGACAGCCGGCTCGGGTGAGGGTGCTGTTGGTGTCCTGCCCGTCCAGGAAGATCGTGCCCCGGTCGGGGTCGTAGAAGCGGGCGATGAGGGCGAAGATGGTCGACTTCCCGGCTCCGGACGGACCGACGAGGGCCGTGCGGGAGTTGTGCGGCACGGTGAGAGAGACGCCCTGCAGGACCGGGCGGTCACGGTACGCGAAGTGAACGTCGTGCAGCTCCAATACGGACCCGCTCGCCCCATCCAACACCTGCGCCCTTACAGCACCGTTGGGGCGGGGAAGGGCATGGCGAACGGCCGGTTCCGGACCGTCCTCGACAGGCAGACGGGCCGTGTCTTCGATGCGTTTGAGCGCGCCACGGCCCCTTTGCATCAGGCTCGCGGCCCCGAAGAGGTCGGTCAACGGTAAGGCGAGATAGGTGAGATACAGGAGGAACGCCACGAGCTGCGAAAGCGAGAGCGTGCCGTGGGCGACCCGCACACCGCCCACGACCAGGACAAGGATGTAGGAGCCGTTGGCGGCGAGTCCGATCGCGGGACTCACCACGGAATCGAGTTTGGCGACGCGCACCCCCGCGCACCAGGCTGCGCGCGCCTGTTCGGTGATGCGCCGGGTTTCGCGGGCCTCGGCGTGGTTGATTTTGACGGTGCGGATGGCGGACATGGCCCGGTCGAGGTCGGCCGCCATGCTGCCGATGCTGTCCTGCGCCTGTTCGGTGGCAGTCCGGACTCCCCTGAGCACCAGTGCGGTGACACCGGCCGCGACGGCAACCACGGCGCAGACGCAAGCGAAGAGGACGGGGTCGAGCCAGAGCATCATGATCGTCGTCCCGGTCACGATGAGCATCCCGGACAGCACGTCCACCGATCCGTAGGCGACCACGTCGCGCAACAAGGTGGTGTCGGCGTTGACGCGGGAGATCAGGTCGGCGACCCGGTGGTTGTCGTACGTCCGCATCCGCAACCGCAGCAGACGAGAAACGAGTCCGGTCCGCAACCCCAGGACGATGCCTTCGCCGGCGCGCTGCAGCAGGTAGTGCGCGACGGCCTCAGTGATTGCCTGCGCCAGGAATACGAGGGCAAGCAGCGCTATGAGCGGGCCGAGGCCGTCGCCGGTGCGGGTGGCGTCGACGGTACGCATCGCCAGCACCGGCTGAGCCAAGGTGAACGCGGAGGCGGCCAGCGCGAGCACCAGGGCGAGAAGGATGACCCTGCCGTGGCCGCGCGCGGTGGCGAGAAGTGTCCGGAGGGGCACAAGATCAACAGCGCTGCGCTGCGTTGCGAGCCCGCTGTCGGCGTTCGGCCCACGTGTGCCCACCTCCTCGTGCGGGTGCCCATTGTCAAGACCGGGCATTGCTCGCCTCCGCGTTCGTCGGCGACGCAGCTCGGTCGGGACGGTGTGCTGCGACGCGCATGATGACGCGGTAGCGATCGGTGCCGGGCGGCTCGTCCACGAGCCGGTCCTGGGCTTCGACCCAAGCGTGTGCGCTGAAGGGATAGGTCCGTGTCCCGGCGCACCACGTGGGCCATACGCCCCGGGCCCGGCACAGCAGAGCGGTGGCGAGTGAACGGGGCACGCACCCCTCCCCCGCGCACACTCGGCTCACTGCCACCACGTCCCGCCTGGCGCGGCCGGCCTGTTGGTATGTGGCGGGAGCGGCACCGTGGCGCAACACCATGAGGACAGCACGCATACGTGCGGGCGACTGCCGTGCCAGTAAGCGTGCCGCACCCACCGCCGCGCGTGCCGCCACCTTGTGGTGAAGCGCCATGGCGCTCCGGTCGTGCTGCGGGGCGGCGGGGCGCACCGTCGTGGCGGGGGCAGCGGACACGAGCCGGTCCGGTTCGCTCATGGCTTCTCCACCTCCACGAGGTGTGCGTCGCGCAGCGAGGCGATCAGCTGCCTCACGTCGGCACCCGCTTGATCGGCCGGGACGCGGTGGTGCGCGGAGAGCAGGCGGACCGCGTCTGCCGTGGTGCCGCCCTCCAGCAGCGTATCGAGGACCGCGGCGCCAGTGCCGTTGAGTTGCCAGTAGTCACCGCGGCGTTCATCGAGCAGCACGACTCCGTCGTCGTTCTTCGTCATGGATACATGCGGGGACAGCCGAGTGGTCATGTCGGCCCTTCTGAGTGTGTTGACGGTCGGTTGGCGGCGGCCTCCACATCGCGCAGCCATGCCTCGCAGGCGATGGTGCGTGCCAAGGCCGCAGGCGGAAGGCCGGGCAGGAAACCACTGGCGCACATGCGGCGCAACAGCGTGGGGTCGATGAGTCCCCGGGCGGCCAGCCGGGAGTCGTGGGTGAGCGTGAGCAGCTCCGCGCGGTGTGTGCGCAGGCCCTTGTACTCCAGCTCGTCCGCGCCGCTGCCGCCCTTGGTCGTACGCCGCAGGATCTCGTGAGGGACGATGCCCCGCATCGCCTCGGTGATGAGCGGTTTGAAACGCCAGGGTGTGGTGCGCTCATACGGCCGTACGGCCAGGCATGCCTCGACCACACGGTCGTCCAGCAGGGGTGCGGTCATCGGCAGGCCGTTGTCCGCCATCAGCCAGGCCAGCAGCCGGGCGTCCCGGCCGCTGCGGCGGATGCCTTCCAGCGTCTCGTGCTCTCCGCGGCGGTCCGCGAGCGGTTCACCGTCGGACTCGGCGGCAAGTGAACGGACCGCATCAGCGGCCCGTGGGGTGGCCCACGGAGGCAGGCGGGACGACAGGCCCCAGGCCAGGTCCTCGGTCGCGCTGGGCTGTGGTTGCGGTTGGGTGAGGCGGGACATCGTGGCGGTGAGCCATTGGGCGTAGTTCTGGCGATCCGCCAGCGCGGTCAGCGCGCTGCGCAGCGGCCAGCGGTAGGCGTATCGGTGGCCTCGCAGATGGTTCCAGGCCAGGCGAGGACGGGTGCGGGCGAGATCGTGCAGATAGTTCGGCGGGCACTCGAATACCTCGTCGCCACCGTGGCCGGTCAGGTGCATCCGCGAGCGCCCCGAGAGACGCCGCGCGACCTCCAGATTGGCGCTGCGGTCCTCCAGCCCCAGGAACGGCTCGTCCATTGCCGTACCGGGTGCGCTGACACCGTCGAACGGCATCGGGGCTTCGTCGTCGGAGACGGAGATCCACTCCACCTCGGGCAGGGCCGCCAGTGCCGTTTTCACCGAGTACGGGTCGTCATCGGTGGGATCGGTAGTGGAGAAGGTGAAGGCGGTGAGGTGGTCCGCCCGGCGTGCCGCCAGGAAGCAGAGGGAGGTGGAGTCCATCCCCCCGGACAGATCGCAGCTCAGCCTCCCGCCACCGCGTGTTGCGGCGGTGACTGCCGCATCGAGGGCTTCGCGTAGCCGCAGGGCTCCCTTCGCGAGGGAGAGGTCGGGGGTGGGCGGCTGCCACCATGGCACTACCGTGCCGGGCCGGGCGCCGCTGATGTGCACGTAGGCGTCCTCCGGCACGGCATCGACGCCGGTCCACAGGGACTGGCCTTGCAGCGGGTACGGGCCGTCGGGGACCAGCAGTCGGGTCGCCAGCTGGCGCTCGTCGATCCCCGTTCCCACCAGACGGGCGAGAACGTCGGCGCGGCTGGCGGCAAGATCGACCTCCCCGGCCCGCGCATGGAAGACGCGCCGGATACCGGTGATCGTTCCTTGGACTCGTAACCCGCTCGCATCAGCCGCCACGAGATGGCAGGACCCCGACAGTCGGGGCAGCAGCCGATCCAGGGCGCGCACGCTGTGCAGGGGCCGGATGGCCTCGGTCAGCTCCGCGCTGGTCACGGAACAGCGGCCGACCAGCGCGACCCGCACGGAGCCAGTGTCGGCGAGGGTGACGGCTTCGTCGTTCCACTGGCCCAGAAGCCAGGGTCGGCCGGAAGCGTAGTCGACTCGCCGGGTGTCGGACATGGTCGGTGATTTGGACACGGCGAGGGTGGCGTCGTGGTCGGGTAGGGCCACGAACCACACCTCGCCGTGCACCGACCCAGAGATATGGGTCATTGCGTTCCTATCGAGCTCAGTGGCTGTCCTTGCGGTAGCCGCCGTGGCAGGAGTCCCTGTGGCAGCAGTGGTACTGGCCTCGTGTCAGCTTGGTGAAGGAACCAACCTTCACCAGCGTCGGGATCTCGTACGTTGAGTTGCGCATCGTGCACCTCCCTCCTTCGATCTCGGCCGGGGGCCGCTGCACCAGGGCCGCAGGGCTTGCGCTTCCCCCCGCGCCGCCGTGTGTGCGGTCCTGGTGGGCGGCCTGTTGTGCGAAGCCACTGTCCATCGCCCAGCTACCCGTCCGCATGAGGCGGAGGTCCCGAGTGACGAGGGACATTGCCCGGAAGAGCGGGGCCCTGAGCGGGTGCTCAAATTCTGGCTACCGCCCGCTTGTTCGGTACCTGCCTGCAAGGGCTGACGTGGCTCCGGGAGAAGTGCCTGCGACGGTCAGGACCCTTGCCCCATGTGCCCGCCGACCAGGCGCACCAGTCTGGGATTACGGCGGGGCGCCGAGCTGCCCGATGAGATGGCCTCGGCGCCCGGCCGCCAATGGCAGAAGCCGGCACCGGTTCACAAACTGGCGCCGTGCCTCAGCAGCGAGCGCCCGGCGCGCCTGGGTCTGACGGATTCATTCGGGATCGATGTGCTCTCAGTACGGCAGTGAGCACGGCGCGATGCCTATCCCATGCGCGGGTTCGGTAGTTGAAGATGCGCGATCACGGCTGGCGCTCTGATTCGTGCAACAGATTCTTCGGCGGCCCTGCGTGCGCCTCCCTTGCCGCCGTTCGAGTCCTGGTTTCCATGAACCCCTTCAGAACCGAAGTCCTGTACCGGTCGGGCACTTTTCCCGAAGCGCCCGGGACATTGTGTATGGCTCCAGGGAGCGGAAGAACGGCAAACTGAAGAGATGACGGCCCGTGCTGTGGCATGGACGGCGGCGCTGTTGAGCGCTGCTGCGGTGGGTTTCGCGCTCTGGGTGAGTACCCTGCCCGGAGCCGGCGCGGTCGGGCCCGCCACGAGCACACGGTATGTGGCGGTAGTGGGCACCGCGGCCCTGCTGTGGGCTGTGACGGGTGCCGTCCTCGCCACCCTCCGCCCGCACAATGTCGTGGGGTGGATCGTGCTCGGCAGCAACGCTGCCTTGGTCCTCGGGCCCGCAGCATATGGTGGCTACGGAGCGATCGTGGCCGATCCGCCCTGGCCCGGCGCCTCTGCATCCGCCTTCCTCACCTGCGGGCTGTTCGTTCCTGGCTGGCTGATACCGCAGTCGGTGCTGCTGGCCGTGTATCCCGACGGCCGGCTGCCGGCACGCTGGTGGCGATGGCCGGTTGCCGGGGCGCTGATGGGGACGGCCCTGCTGACGGTCACCGCCGCCTTCGATCCGAGCACCTACCGATATTTCTTTCCGGGGCTCGAACCGCCGGTCCGCCTGCCCGGGCCGACCATCACCGTCCTGTTGATGGCCGTGTGCCTGCCTCTGGTGGCCGTATCCATGGTCACTATTTGGGCGGCAACGCTGCTGCGCCTGATGCGCGCGCAGCCGCCGCACCGTCAGCGACTGGCCCTCTTGGTGAGTGCGGCCGCACCGACCTCCCTCGCCAGCACCATCACAGTGGGGCGGCTGAGCGAGGAAGCGGCGCTCGTACTCGCCGCGTTATCTTGTTTCTTGCCGGTCGCGGTGGCCATCGGGATGCTGCGCTACCGGATGTCCGCCGTCGAGATCCTGCTGCGTCGCGGTCTGGTCTACGGTTTGCTGACTGCCGCCATCATCCTTGTGTACATGGCCATCAGCGCCCTGGTGGGCGCCGCTTTCGACCGGCGGCCGCTGCCCGGTGTCGTGTGCGCCACTCTGGTCACCATGCTCTTCGCGCCGGCTCGGGACCGGCTGCAACGGGCTGTCGAGCGCTTCGTGTACGGCGCACACAGAGATCCTCTGCGTGCCATGACACATTTGGGCAGACGTGTCGCAGCAGCAGAAGAGACCGACCTCTTGCCGGCCGCGCTCGTCGCCATCATGCAGTCGGTACGCTCGTCGGGAGTCGCCGTCCTGGCGCCTGACGGGCGGTTGCTGAGCGCCGTGGGGAGCCCCGCGACCGGGCAGGCTCTCCCTCTGCGCGTCGGCGGGCGGGACGTCGGCACCTTGCGCCTGGATCCCCCGTACGCGCGTAGGTACTACACTCGCTCGGCTAGACAGCTACTCCAGGCGCTCTCCTCCCAAATAGCCGTACTCGTACTGGCCTTGAGCCTGACGGAGGCTCTCAAACACGAGCGGGACCGCGTGTACGTAGCCGTTCGCAGCGAACGCGTGCGACTCCGTCACGACTTGCATGACGGACTCGGCCCCTCATTGTCCGGCGTCGGCCTCGGGCTGCAGGCGGTCACCGACCTCCTCAACAGCAAGGACGACTCCCGGTGCCAGGTGTTGCTGCTCCGTATCCGCGCCGAAGTGGACGCCGCAGTGCAGGAGATCCGCCGCATAATCGACGGTCTCCGACCGGCGGTGCTGGACGCGGTGGGGCTCGTCGCCGCCATCCACCGCCAGGCCGGGACAATAGAACCAGCCCTGCCCGTCAAAGTCCTCGCGGAGGAACTTCCCGACCTGCCACGGGATGTGGAGGCCGCCGCCTACCACATCGTGACAGAAGCCCTGACCAACTGCGTCCGCCACGCGCACGCCCACAGTGCTGTCGTCACGCTCGCGGTATCCGCCGATCCCGAGGCCGGGGACCGAGCTTCGTTGCACATCACCGTCGCGGACGACGGCACCGGAGTAGGTGACGCGCTTCCGGGCGTCGGTCTGACGTCCATGCGGCGACGAGCCGCGGCGCTCGGCGGCACGTTCGCCGTCGACGCCGGCTGGCCTGGAACCGTGGTCACCGCCGTTCTGCCGCTGGAGGCGACATGACCGAACACCCTGCCGTGCGCGTGGTCATCGCCGATGACCACCCCATGTTCCGATACGGGCTGGCGGCGGCTCTGGCCGCGGCTCCTGAAGTCGAGGTCATCGGCGAAGCGGCCACGGGTGACGACCTGCTTCTCGTTGTTGACCGTACCGTTCCGGATGTCGTGATCACCGACCTGGCCATGCCAGGCTTGGACGGGGCTGCGGCGACGGCTCGAATACTCGCCCGCCATGCCAGTACCGGCGTGCTCATCCTCACCATGCATGAGGAGGACAAAGCTCTGTTCGGCGCTCTGCGCGCGGGAGCCGGTGGGTATCTCCTCAAGGGCGCTGACCGCCAAGAGATCATCCGTGCCGTGTTGGCCATCGCAGCGGGCAACGCGGTCTACGGGCGGCCCGTGGCCCGCCGCATCGCCGCCTTCTTCACGAGCGCGGAACAGGAATACGCCGCCCAGGTCTTCCCCGAGCTCACTGAACGCGAACGGGAGGTACTGCGCCTGATAGCCACCGGTTGCGGCAACCACGAAATCGCCCGCCAGCTGTACCTGTCCGAGAAGACCGTACGCAACCACGTCTCCGTGATCCTCACCAAGCTCGGCGTGAACAGCCGAGCCGCCGTCGTGGCACGAGCCCGGGACGCCGGCCTCACGTGATCGGCTCCTGCGCAGTGCGTCATGACTCCGGTGGGAGCCGGAAGAGCAACCCCATACGGGAGCTGATGCCGAGCTTGGGATAGGCGTTGCTGAGGTCATACTCGATGGTCTTGGTGCTGAGGACGAGTTCCCGGGCGATCTGGCGGTTGGACAGCCCGCGCGCTGCGAGTCGCTCGGCCGCGGGCCGTCAGCTCTGTTTCACACCGATCCACATACGGTGTGGGTTGAAGTCGGTGGAACGTCTCCCGGGCGGCTTCGAGCTGTCGGACCGCTGCACGGCGTTTGCCGGCGCGGCGCAGAAAGGCGCCGTAGGCCAGGCGCAGTAACGCCTGCTCCCACGAGGGTTTCACCGCGCTCGCAGTGCCTCAAGCCCTCCTGGAAGGCACAGTCAGCGGGACAGCAGGGCACCGACTACGACCGCGAGCCCTCACGCGCCGAGTCATACGCAACGTTCGAGCGCCCAGGGCCGCGGCGGCCGGGCGTATTCGCTGGTTATTGTCCGAGGTGCACCGTCCCGCCACCTCTCACCCTCCGATACGGCGGCCGTACACCAACGCTGCGCCCCTCCCTCAGGGCCGGCCGGACGGCTGCGGGGCCTGGGCGAGCGGCGCGTGCACAATGGCACTCTTATTCGCCTCGGGGATCAGGCCGTACGCGAGGATCGCGGAGGCGTCGATCCGGCCCGGCGGGGCCGGGTCGGTGGGCATCCACGTGATCCACTCGCGTTCGAGGTCGGTGAATACGCCCCGGAACCGAATCTTGTCCTGGACCATCAACTGTGCGACCGGCTCCGCCCTGAGCAGCTTGCCTTGCTTGGCCCGCACCGGCTGAACCGCCGGCATCAGCTTCTCCTTCGGGATCTCGCCGTCGTTCTGCAGCTTCTCCCACACGGTCTGAATGGCCAGACCGCACATGTCCCGGCCGAAGTTCCACTCGACGTAGATGATCGCCGCGTCCGTCTCGTGCGCGAGGAGACAGGCCGCGGTGGACCAGTCGGCCGACGACACCGGCGCCGATACCTCGCGCGTGACCCACACGCGGCCGTCGTCGCCGAGGAAGCCACCGACGACGCCGACGACGTCGCGGCCACCGCCGGACGGGTCGATCGCCACAGCGATCTTCTGAGCCTCGACCTTGCTGCTCGTGTCCAGGAGCAGGCGCAGCAGCTCCTCGGAGACCAGCGCGCCCTCTGCGGGCTGCGGGTCGCCCTGGTACAGGGCGTGCCGGTACCCGGTTGATGGACGTCTTCTTCAAGCCCGACCACCACGTCCGTAGCGCCGGCTTGCCCCGGGTGGGGATCTTCGGGTGCGACAGCGGCTCCCCGTGCTCCCGGACAAGTGGATGGGGCCCGAACTTGGGGTCGGCGAACGCGGGCAGGTGCACGACCTTCCACCGGCCGCCGTCCTCGGCGCGGCCCTCCTCCTGCAGCCGTCGGCCGGCAAAGTCGTCCGGGTGCCACCTGGTCCGGATCGCCACGACGGCGTTCCGGTCGGGCTGTAGACGCGTAGGCGCCGTCGACGAGTACCACTCGTGCAGCGCGCTGCACGCGGCCTGCGACTCGGCGTCAGCGCGACCCTTGTGCGGTTCGTCCGTCCACGATCAGCAGGTTCACCGAGTGGCCGGTCAGACCCCCGAGCCCGTGAGGGGCCGTGGGCGAGAGGTGTGTCAGCCTTCGGTCTTCTTGCCGGAGGCGGTCAGGACGTACCACTCGGCGCCGAACTGGTTGAGTTCCTGCCCGTTGGTGTCACCGGGCTTCTTGTCGCCCGCGTAGTAGTAAAGCGGGTGGTTGTTGTAGGTGACTTCGGTGGTGCCGTCGGAGCGCTTGGTCGAACCGAGGAGCCCGGCCTTGATGCCCTTTCCGGCGTGGGGTTCGCCGGCGGTGGTCAGCGGGGGCCACGCGGCCGCGCAGGTGCCCGTGCAGGTCGACTTCTTCGACTTGTCGGCCTCGAAGAGGTAGAGCGTGCGGCCCTTGGCGTCCGTGAGGATCTTGCCGTACTTGCTGGAGCCGAGCGACACGGTGGCCGGGCCCTTTGGCGTGCCACTGGGAGCAGCCGTACTGGCCTTCGTGGCGTGCGTAGGCGTGGCGGACGGCTTCTCGCCCTTGCCACTGGAACAGCCGCTGGTGCCGGCGGTGAGCAAGGCTGCGGCCACTGCGCACGTGGCCGCCATGGCGATGCGCTTCATGAGGGTTCCTCCGTCGCCGACTGTCGTCGGGCGGCGCCGCCCGGACGGCGGTGCGCTTCTTCTACTACGGAACAGCCCAACGCGTCTGTCAATCCGGGTGGGCCATTCAGCATGCCGGACGGCAACAACCCGGCCACGGCGTACTGACGGCCGCCGCGCGGTCCGTGACGAGTGGGCCGCTGGCCGAGCTGTCGGGGTGTTCATTTTTGGCTGTCGTCCGCGGGTGCGTGTGGTGTGCGGCGACCGGTGATGAGTACGGCCATCGGGCCCACCGCCAGGAGTATCGGTCCGACCGCCAGGAGCAGGGCGAGGGCCGCGTAGCCGTAGGTGAGGGTGGCCCATGTCGCGATCGTGGCGACGAGGAGGGGGCCGCCCGCGTCGCCGAGTTCGCGGCCGAGTTCGGCGGAACCCATCGTCTGGCCCAGGCGTTCAGGAGGTGTGGACGTAGCCAGGGCGGCGAAGCCGAGGGGGGTGATCAGGCCGGTGCCGATGCCGATCAGTGCCGCGGCGAGCAACATGCCGGCCAGTCCGGGCAGCATCGCGCAAGCCAGGCCCAGAGCCGTGGTCAGCAGGCCGATACCGATGCCGGTGCGCGCGGTGAGGCGACCGGCGTCCAGCGCCCGTCCGGCCCTGGGCTGGACGATCGCCGCGCAGGCGGCAAGGGCGGAGACCGCCGCGCCGGTGGCGACGGTGCCCAGACCGGCCGCCGCGCCGGAGACGGGCAGGAAACCGACTCCGGCCGAGAGCGCCGCGGTCGCGCCCGCCAGGGCCGCGGTGGGCTTCAGGAAGACCGGGTCGGTGAGACGCCTGGCCAGGTCGGCGACGGTCTGCCGGGTGCGCGGCAGCGGCGGCACGTGGGGTACGACGAGTGCGGCCCACACCGCGACGGCCGCGGCGAGCAGCGACAGTACGGTGAACAGCAGCCGCAGCCCGCCGGCCCGGACCAGTACGCCGCCGAGCAGCGGACCCAGGGTGTAGCCGATGGACTTGTAGAAGCCGTAACTGCCGAACGCCCGGCCGTGCTTGGCGGCCGGATTGAGCCGGGCGACCAGCGCGGAGGCCGAGGGTGAGAAGGCGGAGGCGGCGGCTCCCTGCCCGAGGCGGGCCGCCCAGAGCATGCCGGGGCTGTCCGCCACCGCGTACAGCGCCGAGGCCGCCGCGAAGGCGAGCAGTCCGCCGAGGAGTACGGGGCGCGCGCCGATACGGTCCGCGAGGGTTCCGAAGAGCGGCTTGAGGAGTACCTCAGCGCCGTCATAGAGCGCGAGCAGCCCCCCGAGGACCATGAGTGAGGTCACCGCGTCCCCGGAGAAGCCGCCGAGGTTGGCCGCGATGCCGTGCGCGCCGAAGGCGGTGGTGAACGCGGCCGCGTACAGCGGCCACAGCATCCGGCCCGGCACCGGCTTGCCCGGCTTCGGCTTTCCCGGCACCGACTCCCCCGGCTTCGGCTTCGCCGGCTTCTTGCGCATCAGCTGTCCTCCGGAGTCCCGTGCAGGCGCGGAAGACCAGTTCCGTTCCGCCTGTTCCCAACTTACTGGCCCGGCTGCGGCAGGTAGGCCGTCCAGCCGGTCCCGCGGAGGCGGTGCGCGGTCCAGCCGTGGGCGTAGTGAGGGGGTGCGTGGCCTGTGGGGCGGAGCGCGGCGGTGGGTTCGTGCGTGGCGCGCCGCAGGAGGGCGTGCGTGGTCGTGGAGCGGTTGTTGCCGACGGTCTCGGCGGAGGCGCAGCCCGCGTAGTAAGCGACGGGCAGGGCGTGTTTGCCGGTGATCAGACAGGGGGGTCGCAGGCCGAGGGCGTGCAGGCGGTCGGCAGCGGTGCCGTAGCGGGCTGCGGTGATGCGGGCGTCGTCGGCGTTGTGGCGCAGTACGGCGTACTGGCCCGCCAGGTGCGCGGCGAAGAGCGCGGTGAGCAGGGCGGCGACGAGAACGCGCGCTGGGGCGTGGTGGATTGCTCCGATCGTACGGGCCGCGAGCGCGGCGATCGGTAGGGAGAGCAGCGCGTACGTGGGCAGGAGGAAGCGCGGCGCCGAGTAGTCGATGAGGAGGAGGTATTGGACGCTGACGGCGGCGGCGCAGGCGACCGGCAAGAGGGTGGTGGAAGGGCGGGGAGTACGCAACGCCACCGCGCAGGCGATCGCGGCCAGGGGCGGGAGAGCGAGCCACCACAGGGTGAGGGCCGGGTGCGGTGGCGGGCCGGGATGGCAGGGGCGGCACAGCAGCGGACCGTTGAGGCTGCGCAGGGCGTAGCCACCCGCCCAGTGGGCGCCCATGCCGCCCTCGGTCGCACTGGAGACGTGCAGCCGCGCGCCGATGCCGCCCCACCGTGCGTACGCCTCGACGACCCATTCGGCGCTGCCGAGTGCCGCTCCCGCGACGAGGGCGAGGGCGGGCGCCGGGCGTCGCCGCCAGCCCGGTACCACTGCCCAGGCGACCAGCAGCGACAGGGCCAGCCAGGCGCCGTCCGGCATACGGAAGAGGGTCGCGGCCGCCACGGCGGCGGCGAGGCCGACGAGGGTGCACCGCCGCGAGGCCACCGGAGAGGTGGCACGCAGGAACCAGCCGACGGCGGCCACGGTGGCCAGCGCCACCCACAGGTTCGGCATGGCCTGCGGGCCGTAGAGCACTGTGATCCACAAGCTGCCGAACAGCAGGGCGGCGAGCGCGGTGCGGTGCGCCCCCAGCAGCGGCCGCCAGACCGCGAAGGCCGCGTAGAGCGCCGCCGCGGACAGCAGCGCCAGGAAGACCCGGAGGGCGAGGGTGGAGCCGGACACCGCCAGCAGGGGCGCCGCCAGCAGGCTGATGCCGCGCGAGCGCGGAGCGCTGAACCAGGCGGCGGGATTCCGCGGGTCGACCTGCGAGACGTACACGGTCTCGTCCCAGCCCAGGCCGAGGTGCGGGACGGCCAGTGCGAGCTGGAGCGCGGCGTATCCGACGGCGACCAGGACGAGCCACGGGACGGTACGGGGTGGCCGACGCTCCGCCGGGCTGTGCGGCGGCGGTCGGACGGCTGTCAGCGCGGTCATGTCCTCCCCTTTCGGGGCGGCTGCCTTCGAGGCGACTGCCTTCGGGGCAACTGCTTTCGGGGCGGCTGCCGCGGTATGCAGGTCACCGCGGCGCTCGTGGTGCGGGCGGGGCGAGCGCTGTGGCCGGTGTGAGGGACCGGCGGGAGAGCCGACGTGCCGCCCGCAGCGCCGTACGGGCCACGCCCAGCAGCCGGAGACGGCCGGCGAGGCTCCGCAGCCGCGCGCGGGCGGCGGCACGTTCGCGTTCCCTGGCACGCTCGCGGCGGGTTTCCGCGAGCTCGGCGAAGAGCTGCTCGTAACGGTGGGCGATCGGCACCGGGTCGAAGCGGGCGGAGGCCTCCAGGGCGACCGCGCCCATCCGCCGGCGCTCCGCGTCGTCCGCGATGAGTTCGCACAACGCGGTGGCGAGCGCGTCCGAGTCTCCCACCGGTACGAGCCGCCCGTCGATGCCGTCACGGATGATCTCGGCGGGGCCGAGCGGGCAGTCGGTACTGACCACCGGTACCCCGCAGCGCATCGCCTCCACGATCGTCATGCCGAACGACTCGGCGTCGGAGGAGACCGCGACGATCGACGCCTTCGCGAACTCGTCCTCGATCGGCGAGTGCATGCCCATGAGCCGTACGGTTCCCGTCAGTCCGAGCTCGTCGACGAGCCGGGCGAGCCGGTCGTGCTCGGCGCCGCCGCCGTACAGCCGCAGCCGCCAGTCCGGGTGCTTGGCCGCGACCTGGGCGAACGCCTCGATCAGCAGGTCGTAGCGCTTGCCGGGGACGAGGCGCCCGGCCGCCGCGACGACCTTGGCGGTGCCGTCGGACGGGCGGACGGCCGGCTCGGGGATGCTGTTGGGGACGGCCAGCACGCGGACGCCCGGCAGCGGCATCCTGGCCCGGTATACGGCGGCGTCCGCCCTGGTCGTGGTGGTGAGCGCGTCCAGGCCGCCGTAGTGCCGGGCCAGGTCGGCGCGCAGCCGCTTGCTGTGGACGTCGTGGCTGAGGTGCTCCTGACCGATGCGCAGTGCGCGGCGTGGGCCGAAGCGGGCCAGGTAGACGTTGATGCCGGGCCGGGTACCGAAGATCACGTCGGCGTCGCTGTGCCGCAGGTACTCCTCGACCCGGGTGTCGATGAGCCGGTTGTACTGCCGGTAGCGCTTCTCTGTCGCGGGGAACACCCGCGAGGGCTCGGCGTACTGCGGATTCCGCAGGTCGGCGCTGTCCGCCCGGGTGTCCACCAGCGGGACGAGCCCGACCCGCGGGTCGAGGGCGAAGCGCGGGTGCGCGCGGTGCCGCATCATCGAGACGATCTCCACCTCGTGCCGGTCGGCCAGGGCGGCGGCGAGGTTGAGGGTGGTGCGAATGGTCCCGCCAATGCCGTAGGCGTTGTGCAGCAGAAAAACGATCTTCATTGGTGCCCTTCCAGCCGACTCGGCCACCACCATGATCGGTGGAGGTAAGCCGTCGGCAGGGAGAGGGTGAGAGCCGGGTAAGAAGACGGTCGGACTTCTGTGACAGCGTCCGTGACGCCCTCCGTGACGCCTTCTGTGACAGCCTCCCGTGACGTCTTCTGCGACAGCCTCCCGTGACGTCTTCTGTGACAGCACCGCAGAGCCGTGGCCTTGGCACACTGGCCGGGTGACGAACACCGTGCTGCTTGCCGAGGACGACCGAGCGATCCGTACCTCCCTCGAACGCGCCCTGACGCTGGAGGGCTACCGGGTCCTCGTCGTGCCCGACGGCGTCGGGGCGCTGGCCGCCGTGCACCGGGACCGCCCTGACATGATCGTTCTGGACGTGATGATGCCGGGCATCGACGGGCTGGCGGTCTGCCGGGTGCTGCGCGCGGAGGGCGACCGCACGCCGGTGCTCATGCTCACCGCGCGGGTGGAGACGGCCGACCGGGTGGCGGGC
The DNA here is from genome assembly GCF_040301705.1 of Streptomyces sp. NPDC000151. Taxonomy (NCBI): domain Bacteria; kingdom Bacillati; phylum Actinomycetota; class Actinomycetes; order Kitasatosporales; family Streptomycetaceae; genus Streptomyces; species Streptomyces sp. NPDC000151. The sequence goes on from NZ_JBEPFC010000006.1 coordinate 82,478, forward strand.
CTGGACGCGGGAGCGGACGACTACGTCGCCAAGCCGTTCGAGATCGAGGAGCTCTTCGCGCGGCTGCGGGCGCTGCTGCGCCGGGCGGCCCCCGACACCCCACCGACGGAGGACGGCCTGGTCGAGGCCGCCGACCTGCGGCTCGATGCCCACGCGAGGCGGGCCTGGCGGGGCGAGCGGGAGCTGGATCTGACCCGTACGGAGTTCAACCTGCTGGAGCTGCTGGCCCGCAACGCCGGCATCGTGCTGGACCACACCACGATCTACGAGCGGATCTGGGGCTATGACTTCGAACCCGGTTCGAAGAACCTCGCCGTGTACATCGGCTATCTCCGGCGCAAGGTCGACCTGCCGGACCGGCCGCCGCTCATCCATACTGTACGCGGTGTCGGCTACACCCTCAGAGAGGTGTGACCATGTCCTCGGGCGCGACGAGGCGCTCCGTCATGAGTACGCTGCTGCGCCGCCTGCCGTCGCCGCGCCGCAGCGTGCGCACCGCGTTCGCCGTCTCCTTCGCGGCCATGGCGGCCCTGGTGACCGTGCTCGTCGGCTTCCTGAGCTATGACGCGGCCGCCCGCATGGTGCGCGTGGACGAGCACGACGTCTTCCAGGGGGTCGTCCACGACCTGCGGCAACAGGTCGAACAGCAGCACCTCACCCCGCGGGACTACTACGGCTCCGACCCCGACCACGACGGGCCCCGTGACGACCTGACCCGGCGGATCCGCACCGATGTCCAGGTGCTCGGTCCCAGCGGCGGCGTCGAGGACCACGGCAGCCCGGCGCTGCCGGTCCTCGCCGAGGACCGCGAGGCCGCCGCCCACGACACGGCCGGAACCACCCGCCGGTACGTGACCGAGCTCGGCGACGACCGGTACCGCGTGGCCACCGTCGCGCTCGGCGGAGGACGCGGCGCGGTGCAGGTCGCCCAGCAGTTCAGCGACACCGAGGACCTGCTCGACAACCTGCAACGGCGCACCGCCGCGCTCACGGTGGCGGTCGTGCTCGCCACGGGCCTGGCCGGCTGGTGGCTGGCCCGCCGGATCACCGGACGCCTGGTACGCCTGACCGGCGTCGCGGAGACGGTCGCGGAGACCGGACGCCTCGACATGGCCGTGCCGGTCGCCGGCCCCGACGAGGTGGGTCGCCTCGGGCGCGCCTTCGACGACATGCTCGGCCGCCTCGCCCGCTCCGAGGAGGACCAACGGCGCCTGGTCCAGGACGCCGGGCACGAGCTGCGCACCCCGCTGACCTCCCTGCGTACCAACATCGCCCTGCTCCGCCGCCTCTCCGAACTGCCGCCGCGGGCCAGGGAGGAGCTCGTTGAGGACATGGCGGGCGAGGCGCGCGAGCTGACCGACCTGGTCAACGAGCTCGTCGAACTGGCCGCCGGACACCGCAACGACGAGGAACCGGTAGAGACCGCGCTGAGCGAGGTGGCGGAAAAGGCCGCGGCACGCGCCCGGCGCCGCACCGGCCGGGAGATCGTCGTCCAGGCCGACGACACCGTGGCCGAAGCGCGCCCCGGAGCCCTCCAACGGGCCATCTCCAACCTCCTTGAGAACGCGGCGAAGTTCGACGCGGACGGCACCGCCCCCGTCGAGGTCGTCGTCACCGGCCCGCGCATCGAGGTACGCGACCGCGGCCCCGGCGTCCCCGAAGCGGACCTCCCCCGGGTCTTCGACCGCTTCTACCGCGCCGACGCCGCCCGCAGCCTGCCGGGCTCCGGCCTCGGCCTCGCCATCGTCCACGAGGTCGCCACCGCCCACAACGGCACAGCCTTCGCCCACAACCGCCCGGACGGCGGCGCCACCATCGGCTTCACGCTCGGCACGGCGGTACGGCGCTGAGCGGGGCCGGTGAGCGGGGCCGGTGAGCGCGGCACGTTCTGTACTGAGCGACGTCACACGGAACAAAATGTCACACCGAACAAGGGGGCCACGTGACCGAGCGCAGCCGCAACCGCAACCGCAGCGGTCGGTGGAGGCCGAGCCGGCGTCCACAGGGCGAAGCCGTGACGCGGCGGCCGGCGCGTCGCCGCAGTAAGGCGGCGCGGCAGAATCAGCAGCTGGCGACCATCGCGTGCCTGGTCATAGCGGCCACCGTGCTCATCGCGGTCGTCCAGTGGCTGCTCCTCCACTGGTGGCTGCTTCTCCTGCTCGCGGTAATCGTTGCGGCGGCCGGCGGTTACTGGTTGCACCACCGGGCCCAGCAGGCACGGTGGGAGCGGATCCGGATGCAGGGGCTGCGCTATCAGCTGGCGCAACTGGACGCCCTGCACCACCGGCAGTTCGAGCACGCGATACGGGACCTGATGCACCGCGACGGCTGCCGGGATGCGGTACAGGTCGGCGGGGCCGGCGACAACGGCGCCGATGTGAAAGCAACCGACCCGTACGGGAGGCGGTGGGTCATCCAGTGCAAGCACCGCAGCGCCGGCGCGGCCGGCTCCCCCGTCGGCACCCCTGACCTGCACGTCCTCAACGGCACCGCGCGGCAGCTGCACGGCGCGGACGTGGTGGTCCTGGTGACCAACGGCCGGTTCACCGCCAAGTGCCCCCCGCTGGCGAAGTCCCAACGGCTGCACCTGGTCGACCGCCAGACACTCGCCACCTGGGCGGCAGGCTCCCGCCCCCTGTGGGAGCTCCTCCCCCGACTGCCCGCACCACGCAAGCCCGACTCACTGCCATAGCCCTGTCACTCGTGCCTCGTATGTGCGCCAGAGCCAGAAGCCGTACCGACTTTCTGGGTCGACCTGGAGACGGTCGCCGTGTTGCTGGGGCTCTAATTGCTGTGGGCCACCAGATCGTTGACCGTGTGGCCAGGCGTCAAGGCGTCCCGAGCAACATCTCGACGGCTGCGCGTGCATGGCGGGCTGGGGCTGGGTCGCCGCTGATGCCGGCGGTCACAATGGCTCCTTCGGCGAGCAGGAAGACCGGTTCAGCCACCGGCACCCCAGTGGCGTGGACCCACGCCGCAACCTGGTCGTGGAACTCCTGCTTGTGCGACCGGACTTCGACCAGTACCGCCTCGGACGTCGGGCCGAGTTCGCCATGGGCATTGACCCAGGCGCAGCCACGGAAACCCGGCTCTGCGAACCACTCCGCAAGCCAGTCGAAGATCGCGAGTACGCGCTCGCGAGGATCCGGGACCTGATCGACATGGGCGGCCAGGTCTCCCCTCCATCGTTGGTCGCGGCGTTTGAGCATCGCGACGACGAGGTCCTCCTTCGCCGCGAACAATCGGTAGATCCGCTTCAGTGGCAGACCAGACGCTGCGCGGACCTCATCCATTCCGACCGCCTGTATGCCTCGCTCATAGAAGAGCCTCTCCGCTGCGTCGAGCAGTGCCTCACGGTCCTGGCGGCTCCGTTCCTCGGTGATCGGGGCTGGCATCCGGGGCTCCTTGACGTTGAGAACGATCGTTCTCTAGCCTATGCCTTACCGGTGGAGAACGCACGTTCTCGCCAGGTCTCACCCTGAGAAGGTCTCACCCCGAGGGGGTCGCAGTGCCGGAAGAACGCCCGCCCTACCCGCCATTCACGCGGGAGACAGCCCTGCAGAAGGTCCAGGCGGCCGAGGATGCGTGGAACACGCGCGATCCCCAACGCGTGGCACTCGCCTACACGCCGGACTCGACGTGGCGGAACCGGGACACGTTCGTCAGCGGCCGCGAGGAAATCGTCGCTTTCCTGACGCAGAAATGGGAGCGCGAACAGGACTACGCGCTGCGCAAGAGCCTCTGGAGTTTCCACGAGAACCGGATCGCCGTCCGCTTCCAGTACGAGTGGCACGACGCCGACGGCCAGTGGTGGCGCAGTTACGGAAACGAGCTGTGGGAGTTCGAGGAGCGCGGTTTGATGGGACGCCGCGAGGCGAGCATCAACGACATCGCCATCACCGAAGCCGACAGGCGCATTCACGGCCCCCGGCCCATGGACGAGTACGGGATCGACATCCCACTCCGATAGCGCCCGCCACCACGCCACCTCAAGGTGGCCCGCCGCCACGCCACCTCTCTTCGATCAGGCAACGCCGTCAGAGCGCCCGACTTGATAGGCAAGCCGCCACTTGCCTATGGTGGATGATTATGACGGAGGATGTCTTCAAGGCACTCGCCGACCCAACCCGTCGGCGCATCCTTGATGAGCTGGTGGAACGGGACAGCCAGACCCTGTTCGAGATATGCGCACGGTTGGTGACCAAGCACGGCCTGGGGCTGTCCCGCCAGGCGATCAGCCAGCACCTGGCCGTACTCGAATCCGCGGGTCTGGTCGTTTCGCGGCGCCAGGGCCGCTACAAGTTCCACGATCTGAACACCGAACCTCTTGAGCGCATCGCGACCCGATGGCTCAGGCCCGACGCACCGGAGAGCACACCATGAGGATCCACCTGACCAGCGTCTTCGTCGATGACCAGGAGAAGGCCCTGCGTTTCTATACGGACGTGCTGGGCTTCGTGAAGAAGCACGACGTTCCGTTGGGTGAGGACCGGTGGCTGACCGTGGTCTCGCCGGAAGATCCCGACGGGACCGAACTGGTACTGGAGCCCTCCGGCCATCCTGCGGTACAGCCGTACAAGACGGCGCTGGTCCAGGACGGCATCCCGGCCACCGCTTTCGCCGTGGACGACGTACAAGCGGAGTTCAACCGGCTGAGCGGGCTCGGGGTGCGCTTTACGCAGGACCCGCTGGAGATGGGCCCGGTCACCACTGCGGTTTTGGACGACACCTGCGGCAACCTGATCCAGATCATGCACACCAAGTAAGGCGCCCCCCCCAGGCACCGGCCGCGATCCACTGGCGCCGGCCGGGGCCGGACCGGCAGCGAGGCGGCTTCGGCGCTGTGAGAAAGTGAGTGCTTCTACGCGACTGTCGATCGAGGCGTCAGCGCACTGGCCGGAGGTGGTCGTGAGCAGGGTGCAGGTGCAGGTGCAGGAGACACCGTTGGACGAGGAAACGGTGGTCTTCCTCAAGGCACTGGCAAGCGAGACCCGGCGGCGGATGCTGACGCATTTCTCGGGCACCGGCGAACTCACCGCCGGCGAGATAGCCGAGCGCAACGGCCTGAGCCCCTCCACCGCCTCCGAACATCTGCGCCTCCTCCATCGCGGCGGTCTGATCGACGCCCGTAAGGACGGGAAGCAGATCTACTACCGGGTCGCCGACGTCACACTGGACCAGCGCCTCTCCGCTCTGCAGGACTATCTCGATCACTGCCGCCTGCCACCCGCCCTTCCGGACGGTACCGACGCCTGCGCCGACAGCCATCAGGAGGCCGGCTCGGGCGAGCGGAGCCTCACGGACAGGACGTCGACCCGGCAGCGGCAGGCGGGCACCCATCACCCGGCCACGGGAGGGCGGGTAGCGGTCTGGGACCGCCTCAAGGCATCCGCCTCGGCGATGCAGGCCCAACTGGTCGCGCGCAAGCACGAATTGCGGAGCGGCGCGTTCCGCGACGCGAGCATGGCGATGTGCGCCCTGGTCGCTGCCGCCGACGGCATCATCGACCCCGCTGAGCAGGTCCGGGTCGCTCAACTCATCGCCACGAACGAGGTACTGCAGAACTTCGCCGCGGACGACCTGCAGCGCCGTTTCGAAGACAACCTCGACCGGCTGGCCCTCAATTTCGACCACGGGAAGACCACCGTCCTGCACGAGGTCGGCAAGGCGAAGAGGAAACCCACCGAAGCCCGCGCCGTCATCCAGATCGGCATCATCATCGGCGGCGCGGACGGCGCCTTCATCGAAAGTGAACAGGCCGTCGTCCGCGAAGCCTGCCATGCACTCGGGCTGGCCCCGCAGGACTTCGACCTGTGATTCCGGGCGTGGCCCTCAAGGCTGCCGCCCTGCATCAGTGCTCCAAGGCCACCCGCTCGCCGAGGCGGCCTGAGACAACCCGGTGAAGATCGCGGACCGTAGGAGGCCCGCTGTCTCGGCGATACCGGGTAGGCCGCAGAGCCCGCCCGGCGCTACCCTCCGGCGCATGATCGCTTCCCCCGAGCCCGCGGTAGAGCCGCCGGACACCTTGACCGACCCCCGCGAGCTGGTGCTCGCTTACCTCGACTACTACCGTGCCGCGCTGCTGCGCAAGCTTGACGGCATGTCCGAGGAGGACCTGCGTACCAGCAGGCTCCCGTCCGGCTGGGCCCCGCTCGCTCTGCTCAAGCACCTCGCGTTCGTGGAACGGCGATGGTTCCGCTGGGGGTTCGCCGCCGAATCAGTGGATGCCGTCTGGGGCGATGAAGACCCGGACACACGAAAATGGCAGGTCGGCGCCGAGGAATCGACAGAAGAGATCCGAGACCTCTTCCTGGACGAGTGCGCGCGATCCCGCAAGATCGTGGCGGGCGCCGAACTGCAGGAACCCGCACGCAGCGGTGGCGGCTTCAATCCCCCTGACCACCACCCGGCGCTGAGCTGGATCCTGTTCCACGTGCTGCAGGAGTACGCCCGACACGTCGGCCAGCTCGACGTGGTCCGCGAACTCGCCGACGGGGTCACCGGCGAGTAGCGCAGCGCCGGCGGGAACAGACCACGCCGGCACCCCGCAGTCGCTGCCACCATCGTCGGCTGCGGACCCCGCGACGGGCCGAAAAGTGTGAGGTAGGGCCTGTCGTCACAAAGAGAAAGGCAAAGAGGAATACCCACTCCTTGCCACTCTCAACTTATAGCGCACTGGGGGGCTTGCCGCAAGGCCCCGGTCGTGGGGCAGAATCGCGGGCCGAGGCCAGAACCTGCCGAAATTGGAGATTCACGAAGTGCGTGTGGTGTTGTCGGTTTGTGAGTCATGCGGTGACGTCGTCGGGCCGGTGAGGGGACGCGCGCTGCGGGTGCGGGCGCTCGGCACTGAGGCGCGGGCGGGCGCGCCGTCGGCCGTCGCGGCAGCGACCCCGGACCGGAGCTGATGACATGAATCCCCTGGCCACCAGCGCGTTCGACCTGCCCGACCGCCTCTCCCCCAAGGCGGACCCGACGCTGATCGACGGCGACGAGCAGCACTTCGCGGCCATCGCGGAGAGCCTTGAGCAGACGATCGCCGAACTGTCCGACCGCCTCGATGCCGAGCGCAAGGCGCCCGGCGGCATCGGCCGGGCGGCGATGGACCGGGACGCGGAGATCCACCGGCTGGCCGCCCGCCTGCGCGCGTTGCGTCGCTTCGGTCTTGACCTGTGCCTGGGGCACATCGTCCGTGCGGACAGCCCCGAGCCCGTGTACATCGGACGCCTCGGCCTCACCGACAGCACGGGGCGCCGGCTGCTGCTCGACTGGCGTTCCCCCGCGGCCGAGCCGTTCTTCGCGGCGACCCACGCCAACCCGATGGGCCTGGCGAGCCGCCGCAGGTACCGCTGGACCCGCGGCCGGGTCAGCGACTACTGGGACGAGGTGTTCACCGCCGACGGGCTCGAAGGGCACGCCGCGCTCGACGACCAGTCCGCGTTCATCGCCAGCCTGGGCAGCAACCGGTCGGACCGGATGCGCGACGTACTCGGCACCATCCAGGCCGACCAGGACGCCGTCATCCGGGCCGGCTCCCGCGGCGCCCTCGTCGTCGACGGTGGTCCCGGTACGGGCAAGACCGTCGTCGCTCTGCACCGCGCCGCCCACCTCCTCTACGCCGACCCGCGCCTCGGTCACCGTCGGGGCGGTGTGCTGTTCGTCGGTCCGAGCCGGCCCTACCTGGCCTATGTCGCCGATGTCCTGCCGAGCCTCGGCGAGGAGGGCGTGCAGACCTGCACCGTGCGCGACCTCGTCACCGAGGGGGCCGGAGCGGCGGTCGAGACCGACCCGAGCGTGGCCCAGCTGAAGGCGTCCGCGGACCTGGTGAAGGCGATCGAGCCGGCCGTCGGCATCTACGAGGAGCCGCCCACCGAGGGGATGACGGTCTCCAGTCACTGGTCCGACGTCTGGCTGAGCGCCGAGGACTGGGCCGCGGCGTTCGCGGCCGTGGAGCCCGGCACCCCGCACAACGAGGCGCGCGACCAGATCCGCGAGGAGCTGCTCACGATCCTCATGGACAAGCACACGGAGGAGTACGAGGACGACGGCGCGGTCTCGCCCCAGCTGCTCCGGAGGTCGCTGCTGCAGAACCGGGAGCTGATCAGGACCCTCAACCGTGCGTGGCCGATACTCGAAGCGGCCGACCTCGTCGGAGACCTGTGGTCGGTGCCTGCCTACCTGCGTAAATGCGCTCCCTGGCTCAGCCTCGATGAGGTACGGAAGCTCCAGCGCGCGGACGCCCAGGCCTGGACGGTGTCCGACCTGCCGCTCCTGGACGCGGCACGGCAGCGGCTCGGCGACCCGGAGGCGTCCGTACGCAAGCGTCGGCACGAAGCCGCTGTCGCCGCCGAACGTGCGCGCAGGGCCGATGTCATCGACGGCATCCTGCAGGACACCGAGATCGACGAGAGCGAAGGCGCGGTGGGGATGCTGCGCGGACAGGACCTGCAGGACACTCTGATCGACGAGGGCGCGCTGTCCGGCACCGAACCGGACCTGCTCGCCGGCCCGTTCGCGCACATCATCGTGGACGAGGCTCAGGAACTGACCGACGCCGAGTGGCAGATGCTGCTGCTCCGCTGCCCGTCCCGGAGCTTCACCATCGTCGGTGACCGCGCCCAGGCCAGGCACGGGTTCACGGAGTCGTGGCAGGAACGGCTGGCGCGGGTCGGGCTCGACCGGATCACCGTGGCCTCCCTGAGCATCAACTACCGCACGCCGGAAGAGGTCATGGCGGAAGCCGAGCCGGCCATCCGCGCTGCGCTGCCGGACGCCAATGTGCCGACCTCCATCCGCAGCAACGGCATCCCCGTCGTACACGGCTCTCTCGCGGAGCTGGACACGGTCCTCGACACCTGGCTCGCTGCGCATGACGACGGCATCGCCTGCGTCATCGGCGCTGGTGACACGGGGGTCGGCACGTTCCGGGCGTCATCCCGCGTGCGGTCGCTGACGCCGGAGCTGTCGAAGGGGCTGGAGTTCGATCTGGTTGTCCTCATCGACCCGGAGACGTTCGGCGAAGGCATCGAAGGAGCCGTCGACCGCTATGTTGCGATGACCCGCGCGACCCAGCAACTCGTCGTCCTGACGAGCGCCTGATGAACTCCTGACGAGCTCCTGACAAGTCTCGATGAGCTCCTGACGGGCGGCGGATGCTTATGGGGGGTACAAGCTCAACCTCCCTCCGTGGCCGTTCGCGGATACCGTGGGTTGCATGGACCACCGACCCGGCGACCGCACCGACAACCGCTCCGAGATCCGGGATTTCCTCGCCAGCCGGCGCGCCAAGATCACACCGGGGCAGGTCGGGCTGCCCACCAGCGGCCGGCGCAGGGTTCCCGGGCTGCGGCGCGAGGAAGTCGCCGTGCTCGCCGGCGTGAGCACCGAGTGGTACACCCGGCTGGAAAAGGGCCACATCAGCGGCGTGTCCGAAGAGGTACTCAACGCGGTCGCCGAGGCACTCCAGCTGGACGACGCCGAACGCACGTACCTCTTCGACCTGGCCCGCGCGGCCCGGCCCGCCCACCGCACGCAGTCCCGCCGCAAGAATGTCGAGGCCCCACCACCCGTCCAGTGGCTGCTCGACTCCGTCACCATGTCCGCTGCCTTCGTACGCAACGGCCGCATGGACGTCGTCGCCGCGAACCCGCTGGCCCGCGCCCTGCACGCGCCGATGTTCGACAGCGAGACCACCGACAAGCGCGGTCGCGCCAACATGGCCCGGTACCACTTCCTCGACCCCGGGGCCCACCACTTCTTCGTCGACTGGGACGCCGCCGCCAACGCCACCGTCGCGCTGCTGCGCGCCGAAGCCGGGCGCGAACCCCATGACCGGGCCCTGCGCGAACTCATCGGCGAGCTGTCCACACTCAGCCCCGAGTTCCGTACGATGTGGGCCGCGCACGACGTCCGCACCCGCCACGACGGCATCAAGCGCCTGCAGCACCCGGAAGTCGGCCGCCTGGAGCTGACCTATCAGTCCCTGGATCTTCCCCTGCCCAACCGGGCGGTGCACGACCTGACCTTCTACACCGCCGAACCGGGCACCACCTCCGAGGACCGGCTCAAGCTCCTCGCCAGCCTGGCAGCGACCCGGTCCCGGGCAACGGAGCCCACCAACGAGCTGCACTGAGCCACCTGCGCCGGACACGCCTCCGAGACGACCGATCGAGCCTCATCGATGCTCATGCCAAAAAATATTTCGGACGATGATGTCGAGAACCCGTGACCGGCTCCGTCCCCGCAGTGAATGCGACCACAATGGGTCGCACCAGCATCGAGGAGACTCACGATGGCCAAGTACCTGCTGCTCAAGCACTACCGTGGCGCCCCGGCTGCGGTCAACGACGTGCCCATGGACAAGTGGACGCCGGAGGAGATCTCGGCGCACATGCAGTACATGCAGGATTTCGCGGACCGGCTCGAGAAGACCGGCGAGTTCGTCGACGGTCAGGCGCTCGCCCCCGAGGGGACGTGGGTCCGGTACGACGGTGAGGGGCGTCCGCCGGTCACCGACGGACCGTTCGCCGAGACTAAGGACCTCATCGCCGGCTGGATGGTGATCGACGTCGACAGCTACGAGCGCGCCGTCGAGCTGGCCGGGGAGCTGTCGGCCGCTCCCGGTGCGGGCGGGAAGCCGATCCACGAGTGGCTCGAGCTGCGCCCGTTCTACGGCGTGTCGCCCACCGTCACGGAGTGATCTCCGAGGTGACCTCAGAGCTGGACGAGGCCCTGCTCCGGAGCCTCACGCCGAGCGTGCTCGGGATCCTCGTCCGCCGCGGAGCCGACTTCGCGGCGGCCGAGGACGCCGTGCAGGAAGCGCTGGTCGAGGCGGTCCGCGTGTGGCCCGCCGACCCTCCGCGCGACGCGAAGGGCTGGCTGGTCACCGTGGCCTGGCGCAAGTTCCTCGACGCGACCCGGGCGGACACCGCCCGGCGTCGGCGCGAGGACCTCGTCGAGGAGGAGCCGGCGGCCGGGCCCGCGCCCGCGGTGGACGACACGCTCCAGCTGTACTTCCTGTGCGCCCACCCGTCGCTGACGCCGTCGTCCGCGGTCGCGCTCACGCTGCGCGCCGTCGGCGGGCTGACGACCCGCCAGATCGCCCAGGCGTACCTGGTGCCCGAGGCGACCATGGCGCAGCGCATCAGCCGGGCCAAGCGCACCGTGACCGGCGTGCGCTTCGAGACGCCCGGCGACGTCGCCACCGTGCTGCGCGTCCTCTACCTGGTCTTCAACGAGGGTTACTCCGGCGACGTCGACCTCGCCGCCGAGGCCATCCGGCTCACCCGGCAGCTCGCGGCCGCGATCGACCACCCCGAGGTGGCGGGGCTGCTCGCCCTCATGCTGCTCCACCACGCCCGGCGCGCCGCCCGGACCGCGCCCGACGGCAGCCTGGTACCGCTCGCCGAGCAGGACCGCGGCCGGTGGGACACCGAGTCGATCGCCGAGGGCGTCGAGATCCTGCAGGCGGCCCTCGCCCGCGACCGGCTGGGCGAATTCCAGGCCCAGGCCGCCATCGCGGCACTCCACGCCGACGCGCCCACCGCCGAGGAGACCGACTGGGCGCAGATCGTCGAGTGGTACGACGAGCTCGCGCGCCTGACCGACAGCCCGGTCGTCCGGCTCAACCGCGCGGTGGCCGTCGGCGAGGCCGACGGACCGCGCGCCGGCCTGGCGGCGCTCGCGGCGCTGGACGACGCCTGCCCGAGCTCTTCGGGCAAGGGATCCCCCATACCCCGCCGCGCCGCGGTGGCGGCGTACCTCCACGAGCGCGACGGCGACCTGGCGACGGCGGCACGGCTGTACGCCGAGGCGGCCCAAAAGGCACCCAACCTCGCCGAACGCGACCACCTGACCCGCCAGGCCGCCCGCCTCAACGCCCGCCGGCGTGACTGACGAGGCGCGCTCGGACGTTCCCGCGGCACTCGGCCAGAGGCGACGGTCACCTGGCCCTCCTCCTACCATCACCACCAGAGCGACGACGAGACGACGAGACGACGAAGGGCAGCCCCGGTGAAGATCCGTGAGTTCGCGGTCGAGCAGTGGATGAACGAGTACGAGGAGTCCTGCCGGTACAACCTGGCCGAGACCTGCGTCCGCTCGCTCACCACCGGGGAGCTGCTGGACCTGTCCGGCCGACGCGAGGAGGTACTGGCCGAGCTGGCAGCCACCCCGCTCACCTACGGGCCGATCCCGGGCAGCCCCCGCCTGCGCGGGCTGGTCGCGGGCCTGTACTCGGCTCAGGACGCGGACAACGTCCTGGTCACCCATGGCGCGATCGGCGCCAACGCACTCGTGCACGCCACCCTCGTCGATCCGGGCGACCACGTCGTGGCCGTGGTCCCCACCTACCAGCAGCACTACTCCATCCCGGACAGCTACGGCGCCCGCGTCGACCACCTGACGTTGCGTGAGGAGCACGGGTGGCTGCCCGACCTGGACGAACTCGACCGCCTGGTCACCCCGGACACCAAACTCATCGCGGTCAACAACCCCAACAATCCCACCGGCGCGCTCATCGACGCCACCGGGCTGGCCCGCATCGCCAAGATCGCCGAGCGCGTCGGGGCGTGGGTGCTGTGCGACGAGGTCTACCGGGGCGTGGACCAGGACGGTGCCGGATTCACCACCTCGATCGCCGACCTGTACGAGCGCGGCATCTCCACCGGCAGCATGTCCAAGCCGTACTCCCTGGCCGGTCTGCGCCTGGGCTGGATCGTCGGCCCGACCGGCCTGCTGCAGGCGGTCGCCACCCACCGCGACTACACCACGATCAGCGTCGGACGCGTCGACGACCTCCTGGCCTGCGTCGCGCTGGAGAACAAGGACGCAATCCTGGCCCGCTCCCACCGGATCACCCGCACCAACCTGGCCGTCCTGGACGAGTGGATCACCGGCCGCGACGACATCGGCTACGTCAAGCCGTCCTCGGGCACCACCGCGCTGCTCCGCTACAACGCCCCTCTCGACTCCTATGAATTCTGCATCCGCCTGCTGAAGGAGACCGGAGTCATGCTCACCCCGGGCGCCGCCTTCGACATCGAACACACCGTACGCATCGGATTCGCCGACGACACCGACACACTGCGCACCGGCCTGCACCTGCTCGGCCAGTTCCTCGACCAACTCCCCCTGGCGTAACGCCCCAGGGCGAGCTCCGTGGTGCGGCTGCCGTGCGAGCATGGGTGGTCGGACTGTCACCGAGGAGCCCACGTGAGACAGAGCGTCGGAATTGCGCTGCCCCTGGCGGCTCTGGCATGTGCTCTGGCACTGCTCACCGCGTGCGGGGGATCCACGGGAAACACCCACCCTTGCACCCTGAGGGGCACGCTCGCCGGCATCCAGGTCAAGGTCCCCCCGGAACTGGCGAACCGGACGGCCGACGCGACCCTCACGGCCTGCTGGGACGGCACATGCCGGAAGCGCACGCTGTGGCTGCGGGGAACCCGGCCGGAAGAACCGGCGACCCCGGGGAACCCGGTAATGACCACGGAGACCGCCACTGCCACTGCCACCGCGACCGGGGCCGCCTCCCAACCCCCCGAGCCCCATACCTGGCCTGGCTTCGCGGCCATACGCGACCTGCCAACACAGCCGGTACACATCACGCTGGTATTCAAGAATCAGCGCGGCGCCACCGTGCTCGACCGACAGATCACTACCACCCCGCAGCCCACCTATCCCAACGGCCGCGACTGCGCACCGGGTAACCATCAGGCACACCTGACGGTCACGAAAGAGGGCTCGCTGATCCCACGCTGACCGTGCGGATTCACAACGGACGGGCTCTCTCCTCATCCCCTCCGACCACCGCCCCGGCACTCGCCGTGCCCACGCAGGCCAGGGCCACCCACTGCACCACGCTCAGGTGTTCCGCCAGGACCAGCACTCCCGCAAGGCCCGCGCTCGCCGGCTCCAGGCTGGTCAGTACGCCCACCGTCCTCGTCGGCAGCCGCCGCAGGGCCGCCAGCTCCAGCGAGTACGGGAGTACCGCCGAGAGCATCGCCACCACCACTCCGGTCAACAGCACTCGCGGGGCAAGCAGTTCCGTCCCCTGACGCAGCACGCCCAGCGGTGCCGTCAGCACGGCTGCCCAGGCGACCGCAAGAGCGAGTAGGCCCCCTCCCGTACTGCCGGCACCCGCTTTCTTGCTCAGTAGCAGGTAGGCGGCCATACAGGCGCCTGCGGCCAGGGCGAGAAGCACGCCGGCGAGCGGGAAGTGGGTGCCGTGCGGGGTGTGGAAGAGCCACACGCCGCCTCCGGCCAGGACAGCGCAGCCCGCGTCACGCAGGCGGCGCGAGGTGAGGAGGGCGAGGGTGATCGGTCCGAGGAGTTGGAGAGCGCTGGCCAGGCCCAGGGGCAGGAGGAGCAACGCGGGGTAGATCAAGTTCATCCCCGCGATGGCCGTGCCGAAGCCGAGTACCACCAATGCGTCCGTACGGCTGCGCGGCAGCGAAGGCCGGTACAGGAGCAGCAGGAATACCGCGGCCAGTCCGAGACGCAAGGTCACGACTCCCGGCGCGCCGACCGCACCGGAGAGTTGTTTGCCGATGGCCTGCCCGAACTGGATGCTCAGCACGCTTCCCAGCATCAGCGCGGGAGCGGGAGGCTTCGTCATGGCTCCAGGCTCGGCGCCGTGAGCATCCAGGTCCAGCAAAGGTTTTTGCAGGTAACTGTTTAGGCTTGACTGCATGATTGACCATCGGCTGCACGTTCTGCGGACGCTCGCCGAGCACGGGACAGTGACCGCGACCGCCGCTGTCCTGCACCTGACCCCCTCGGCCGTCTCCCAGCAGTTGCGTCTGCTGGCCCGTGATCTGGAGGTGGAACTGCTGCGGCCGGAGGGGCGGCGAGTGCGGCTGACACCGGCCGCGCACATCGTGCTCCGGCACGCCGACACGTTGCGGATGCAGTGGGAGGCGGCCCAGGCGGAACTCGCTCAGCAGAGCACTGTCCTCCGGGGCACGCTGCGATTGTGCGGGGTGTCCTCCGCGCTGGCCGCGCTCGCAGCCCCGGCCTTGGCCCGGCTGCGGAAGACGCACCCGCTGGTGGAGCCGCTGATCTTCGAGGAAGAGAGCGCCGAGTGCTACCGGCTGCTGCTCGCCGACGAGGCGGACGTGGCCCTGGTGCTGCCCGGCCCGGACGCGCCGCCCGTCACCGACGCCCGTTTCGAGCAGACACCACTGACGACCGACCGCCAGGACCTGCTGGTCGCCGAGGGACACCGGCTCGCCCGACCCGAGGGAGTCCAACTCGCGGAAGCCGCCGATCAGCCGTGGATCGTGAAGAAACACAACAATGACACCTACCCCTTGGTGACTGCGGCGTGTGCGGCGGCCGGGTTCACTCCCTGCATCGTCCACCAGGTCAAGGAGTGGTACGCAGTCTCCTCACTCGTCGCCGAAGGGCTCGGCGTCTGCCTCATGCCCAGAATTGTTCCGCTGCCCCAACACGCCGTTGTGCGGGTCCCGTTGCTGGGCGAACCGACTCCCGTGCGGCAATTGCTGACCGCCGTGCGGCGAGGCAGCGCCGCACACCCCCTCGTCAAGGCCGGACTGGACGCGCTGCGCAACGCGGCGTCGACCCACGCTGTTGGCGGCTGACACCACGGCCCGGATGGACACGGATACGAGGAAGCGGCTCAGCTCCTGGCCGCACCCTTCCCCGTACCGTTTCGTGTCTGTCGAGTCGGAGCGCGGTGCTTGTCCGGGCGGAAGATCCGGTCCAGGTGGTACTCGAAGATCGCGGTGGCGGAGTCCGGGCCGCGCTGGCCGACGAGGATACTGGTGCCGAGCCCGGCGGACATGGCGAGCAGGCTGACCGCCTCCGCCCGGGGGTCCACACCGGGCCGCAGCAGACCGGACTCCTGCGCCTGCCGGAGGAGTCCGGCCAGGGCGGCCTCGGCGGCGTCGGGGTCCTTGATGAACGGCTGGGCCGCGAGCGCCGGGTCGTTCACGGCCAGGACGGCGTACGAGGTGTAGAGGTGGTGGAAGGTGCGGCTCTCCTCGTCGGTCGGCAGTGCCGCCATCAGCAGCGCCTCGATCGTCGCGCGCGGCCCCGGGTGGTCCCCGGCGGCCCGGAGCCTGGCGGCGACCCGCTCGCCGAATCGCTCGGTCAGCTGCCGCAGCCCGAAGAGCAGCAGCTTCTCCTTGGTCTCGAAGTAGTACTGCACCAGCCGAAGCGAAACCCCCGCCTCCGCCGCCACGTCGCGCATCCCCACGGCATGCAGCCCGCGCCGGGCGGCGACCCGGACGAGCGCCTCGGCGATCTCGGTCCGGCGCTCTGCGTGATCCACGCGCTTGGGCATCGTCCGGCTCTCCGCTTCTCGTTGGCATGAGTTGGCATGGGCTGGCGGGGGCTGGCATGGGCTGGCATGGGTGCGGGCTCCAGCGGCCCCCTTGATGATACAGCCGTACCACCATCGTGGTACGTTCGTATCACGACGTCCGTACTACGACGTTCGACTACCCGGAGGTGGCCGTGCCCGAGACCACTGCAGTCCGCGCCCAGGCCGATGTCGGCCGCTATGTGAGCGACGTCCGGCGCGACCGCTACTTCGCCGCCTGCGACGCGGTCTACGCGTTGGGGGCGCCCGCGCTGGCGGAAGAGGACGTCACGACGTCCTTCGGCACCACGCACGTCTACCGCTACGGCCCGGCGGACCCGGCCGCCCGCCGCCGCACCCCCATCGTCCTGGTGCACGGAGCGGGCTCCTGCTCCGCCATGTGGTACCCCAACACCCCCGCACTCAGCGCCGAGCGACCGGTCTACGCGATCGACACGCCGGGCGACCCCGGCCGCAGCGTGCAGCGCGCGCCCATCCACCAGCCCGACCGCGCCGCCCAGTGGCTGGACGAAACGCTCGCCGGGCTGGGGCTCGACCGCGTGCACCTCGTCGGCTCGTCCTACGGCGGATGGCTCGCCCTGAACCAGGCGCACCGTGGGCCCAACCGCTTGGCCTCGGTCACCCTGCTCGACCCCGGCGGCCTGGAGAAGGTGGGGCTGCGCTTCTTCGTCTGGATCTTCGCCAGCCTCTTCGCGACCTTCGCGCCGAAGGCGCTGCGGCCACGGCTGGCGGCCTGGCTGGAGCAGCCGGTGCTCGTCGTGCCGGAGCTCCGCGCGATGATCAGGCTCGGCGTACGCGCCTATCGCATCCGCCGCCCGGCGCCGCTGCCCCTCTCCGATGCCGAACTGTCCGGCATCCGCACCCCGCTCTCTCTGATACTCGGCAAGCGCAGCCTGCTCGTGCACCCGCAGCGGCAAGTGGAGCGTGTCCCGCGTCTGATACCGGGCGCCCGGGCCGAGATCGTCTCCCACACCGGCCATGGACCGCAGATCGACCATGCCGAGGAGGTCAACCGGCGGATGCTGAGCTTCCTGGAGTCCGTCGACTGATCAGCCGGTTCTCGAAGCCGGGCCTGGCTGCGGTCCCGGCGGGATGCGGGGCCGCTCGCCGATTAGGTGTGCGGGCTCGGGCCGCGTAGAGTTGCAGCTACCGACGCGGGGTGGAGCAGCTCGGTAGCTCGCTGGGCTCATAACCCAGAGGTCGCAGGTTCAAATCCTGTCCCCGCTACTGATCCCCGGGCCCGGCGGAATATCATCCGCCGGGCCCGGGGCTTTTGCGTGTACGGGCTCCCGGTGCTCCGCCTGTGGTGAGGAAGCGGTTCAGGGGCAGTGTCGCGGCGCCTACCGTTACCGCGTCCGTGCCGAGGCGGCCGAGTTCGATCGTGGCGCGGGCTGCCGGGTACCGGAGGGCGTATGCCGCGGTGGCCTCGCGTACGGCAGGCAGCAGGCGGGCGCCGAGGAGGAGGCCGGCCCAGCCGGCCAGTACGATCCGCTCGGGGTTGAAGAGGTTGACCAGGTCGGCGATGCCCGCGCCGAGGTATTCGGCGGTCTCCGCCAGGACTTCGGCGGCGGCCGGACCGTCGGCGGCCAGCAGCGCGGCGAGCGCGGACTCCTCGTCCGCGCCGGGCGCGCCTCCGCCGCCCGCCTCCCGCCAGCGTTCCCGTACCGCTTCGGCGCCGACGTACGCCTCAAGGCAGCCGCGGGCGCCGCAGCGGCAGCGGCGGCCGCGCAGCTGCAGGGTGGTGTGGCCCCACTCCCCCGCGCCCTGTGCGGCGCCGCCGTACGCGCTGCCGTCGGTGATCACGCTGGCGCCGACGCCGGAGCCGATGAGGGCGATGACGGCGTTGCGTGCCCCTCGACCGGCGCCGAACCACATCTCGGCCTGACCGAGCGTCTTGGCCCCGTTGGAGATGAACAGTGGTGTGTTCGAGGTGAGTTGGGCGGTGGTGCGGAGGAGGGATTCGAGCGGGGCGGCGTCCCAGCCGACGGTTTGGGCGTGCACGACGGCGCCGCCGGTGGCCGGGTCCTCCGCGACGATGCCGGGGACGCCGACGCCGATGCCGAGCAGCGGGCCGCGCGGGACGTCCGCGCCGCGCACCGCCTCCAGGCCCTCGGCGATGAGCCGTACGACGTGGGTGACGTCATGACCGCCGTCCTTCAACGGGTGTTCGGAGCGGGCGAGTTCGGTCATGGAGAGGTTGAAGAGTTCCACGCGAATTCGGGTTTCGCCGACGTCCACGCCGATGAGTGAGCCGGCGCCCGGCGGGACCCGCAGCAGGGTGCGCGGGCGGCCGCCGTCGGAGTCGACGGAACCCGCCTCCTCCAGCAGGCCGTCCGCGAGCAGTTCGGCGGTGACGTTACTGATGGACGCCGAGCTCAGGCCGGTGTGCGCGGCCAGTTCCTGACGGCTCAGCGGTCCCTCGAAGTACAGCCGGCGCAGCAGTGTCGCGCGGTTGCCGCGGCGCAGATCGCGGACCGTCCTGCGGTGGCGTTCGGGCATGTGGCTCCTTCCCTCCACGCCAACTTACCGGCGTCCGGCGTCTTGACGGCCCCTTCTCTCACTACTTAACTCACGCCTTGAGTTAAGACCGAGCCGCGTTCAGAGCTTTGACGCTCACCTCCCAGAGGGGCCTCAACGACCATGCGCAGAATCCGTATGGCGGCAGCCGCCGCGCTCACCACCGCACTGACCGCCGCCCTCGCCACCGGCTGTGGCGGTGGCACAGCGCCCGGCGGCGCGGCCGGCAACGACAACCCGAAGGAGCTGACGTACTGGGCGACCAACCAGGGCTCCAGCGTGGAGGCCGACAAGAAGGTGCTGGCGCCCGAGCTGAAGAAGTTCGAGCGGCGGACCGGCATCAAGGTTCATCTCGAAGTCGTGCCCTGGGCCACACTGTTGGACCGCATCCTCGCCGCGGCCTCCTCCGGGCAGGGGCCCGACGTGCTCAACATCGGCAACACCTGGTCCGCCTCGCTGCAGAAGAGCGGCGCACTGCTGCCCTTCGACGGCAAGGCGTTCACCAAAATCGGCGGCAAGGACCGGTTCGCGACCGCGCCGATGGCCGCGACCGGCGCCGCCGGACAGGACCCGGCGGCGGTCCCGCTGTACTCCCTGACGTATGCGCTTTATTACAACAAGAAGATGTTCCGGGAGGCCGGGATCGCTCAACCACCCACGACGTGGGGGGAGTTGGTCGCTGATGGGAAGAAGCTGACCAAGGGCGGGACGTACGGGCTGGCCGTCGAGGGCGGCAATCCGGTGGAGAACGCCCACCATGCGTTCGTCTTCGGCAAGCAGCACGGCGCCGACTTCTTCGACGCCGCCGGGAAGCCCACGTTCGACAAGCCCGCGAACGTCGCGGCCGTCAAGCAGTACATCGACCTGCTCGCCGCCGACCGGATCGCCGCGCCGGGCAACGCCGAGTACGCCCAGAACCAGTCCGTGCGGGACTTCGCGACCGGCAAGGCCGGGATGCTGCTGTGGCAGGCCGCGCGCACCTCGCTGCTCGCGCACGGCATGAAGCCGGAGGAGTACGGTGTCGCGCCCGTCCCCTTCCGGTCCGCCGACACTGCCGACCGTCGCAACATCAACTCCATGGCCGCCGGCATCAACATCGGTGTCTTCAAGAACACCGACAACCTCGACGGTGCCCTGAAGTTCGTGAAGTTCATGACTTCGACGGATGAACAGAATGTGCTGACGACGGCGTACGGGTCGCTGTCGCCCGTGCTCGCGGTGCAGAAGCACGCGCCGCGGACGCCGGACGAGGCCGTGCTGCGTGACGTACTCGCCAAGAGTGCGGAGCCGTTGCCGCAGGTTCCGGACGAGGCGCAGTTCGAGACGCTGGTCGGCGGGGCGATGAAGGAGCTGTTCGCCGACGCCGCCGCGGGCAAGAAGATCACCACGGCGGACGTACGGGCCCGGCTGACCGCGGCCCAGCAGCAGATGCAGCGGTGAGGCGGCGATGATCGCCCGTATCCGGCGCGGCGGCCTGCCGTATCTTCTGTTGCTCCCGGCGCTCGCTCTCGAACTGCTCATCCATCTCGTGCCGATGGTCATCGGCATCGCGATGAGTTTCAAGCGGCTCACCCAGGAGTACATCGGCAACTGGGGCGCGGCGCCCTGGGCCGGGCTGGACAACTTCCGGCTCGCGGTCGACTTCGACGCGCCGGCCGGCCGGGCGCTGCTGCACTCCTTCGCGGTCACCTGCGCCTTCACCGTGCTCGCCGTGGGCCTGGCCTGGCTGCTCGGTGTGACGGCCGCGATCCTGATGCAGGACGCGTTCCGGGGCCGCGGCCTGCTGCGCGCGCTGTTCCTCACCCCGTACGCACTGCCGGTCTACACCGCCGTGATCACCTGGTCCTTCCTGCTCCAGCGGGACAACGGGCTGGTGAATCACGTCCTGCACGACCAGCTCGGGCTGACCGACTCGCCCACGTTCTGGCTGGTCGGCGACAACAGCTTCCTCGCGCTCGTGGTCACCTCGGTCTGGCGCACCTGGCCGTTCGCCTTTCTGATGCTGACGGCGGCGCTGCAGAACATTCCCCGGGAGTCGTACGAGGCCGCGCAGCTGGACGGGGCCGGGATCCGGCGGCAGATCCGGCACATCACGCTGCCCGCGCTCCGTCCCGTCAATCAGGTGCTGGTGCTGGTGCTCTTTCTGTGGACCTTCAATGACTTCAATGTGCCGTACGTACTCTTCGGAAAGGCCGCGCCGGAGGCCGCCGACCTGATCTCGATCCACATCTACCAGGCGTCCTTCGAGACCTGGAATTTCGGCTCGGGCTCGGCGATGTCCGTCCTGCTGCTGTTGTTCCTGCTCGTGGTGACGGCCGTATATCTGCTGGTCACCGGCCGTGGAAGGAGGGGCGGGCATGGCTGAGGCCGTAAAGTCGCCCACCGCGCCGCCCCGGTCCTTCGTCTGGACCCGGCGCGTGCTGCTCACCCTGCTGGCCCTGTTCACGGCCACCCCGCTGTATGTGATGCTGAGCAGCTCGCTCAAGCCGCTGCGGGACGTGACCGGCGCCTTCCGGTGGTTCCCCAGCCACCTGACGGTGCAGCCGTATCTCGACATCTGGCGGACCGTGCCGTTGGGCCGGTACTTCGTGAACTCGCTCATCGTGGCGAGCGCGGCGACCGCCTGCTCGGTGGTGATCGCGGTGTTCGCGGCGTACGCGGTGAGCCGGTACACCTTCCGGGGCAAGCGGCTGTTCACGGTGACGGTGCTGTCCACCCAGATGTTCCCCGGCATCCTCTTCCTTCTCCCGCTCTTCCTGCTCTTCGTCAACATCGGGAACGCCACCGGCATCGCGCTCTACGGCTCGCGCGGCGGCCTGATCCTCACGTACATGACCTTCACCCTGCCGCTGTCCATCTGGATGCTGGTGGGTTACTTCGACTCCATCCCGCGCGATCTGGACGAGGCGGCGCAGGTCGACGGCTGCGGGCCGCTCGGCGCGCTGCTGCGGGTGGTCGTGCCCGCGGCCGTGCCGGGCATCGTGGCCGTGGCGATCTACTCCTTCATGACCGCCTGGGGCGAGGTGCTCTTCGCCTCGGTCATGACCAACGACGTCACCCGCACGCTCGCGATCGGCCTGCAGGGCTACGCCACCCAGACCGAGGTGTACTGGAACCAGATCATGGCCGCCTCGCTCGTGGTCAGCGTCCCCGTCGTCGCGGGCTTCCTGCTGCTCCAGCGCTATCTCGTCGCCGGGCTCACCGCCGGCGCCGTCAAATGACGCCTTACGGAAGGACTTCCGTGTCCGACAGCCAGCTCGCCGCGCTCCCCGCCGGCTTCGTGTGGGGGACGGCCACCGCCGCGTACCAGATCGAGGGCGCGGTCGCCGAGGACGGCCGGGCGCCGTCCATCTGGGACACCTTCAGCCACACCCCCGGTGCGGTCGACAAGGGCGACACCGGGGACGTGGCCTGCGACCACTACCACCGCTGGCCCGAGGACATCGCGCTGATGCGGCGCCTCGGGGTGGACGCGTACCGCTTCTCCGTTGCCTGGCCGCGGGTCGTGCCGGGCGGCGACGGACCGGTCAACAAGGCGGGCCTGGACTTCTACGACCGGCTCACCGACGCGCTCCTGGAAGCCGGGATCACGCCGTACCCGACCCTGTACCACTGGGATCTGCCGCAGGCGCTGCAGGACCGCGGCGGCTGGCCGGCCCGGGAGACCGCCGAGCACTTCGCGTCGTACGCCGCGGTCGTCGCCAAGCGGCTCGGCGACCGCGTCCAGCACTGGGCCACGCTCAACGAGCCGCTCTGCTCCGCCTGGATCGGCCACCTCGAAGGCCGGATGGCGCCGGGCCTGACCGACCTCACCGCCGCCGTCCGCGCCTCCTTCCACCTGCACCTCGGGCACGGCCTGGCGACGCAGGCGATCCGGGCCGCGGTGCCCGGCGCCCGGATCGGCATCGTCAACAACCTCACGCACTGCGAGCCGGCGAGCGAGCGCGAGGCCGACCACGCCGCCGCGCGCCGCTCCGACGGCCACACCAACCGCTGGTGGCTGGACCCGCTGCACGGCCGCGGCTATCCCGAGGACATGGTCGCGCTGTACGGCACCGAGCCGCCGGCCCGCGCCGGGGACCTGGAGACCATCGCCGCGCCGCTGGACTGGCTCGGCCTGAACTACTACTTCCGCAACGTCGTCGCCGACGATCCGGCGGGCCCGGTGCCGCACGCCCGGCAGACCGCCGTCCCCGGCGCGCGCCGCACCGCCATGGGCTGGGAGGTCCACGCGGAGGGTCTCGTCGCGACGCTGCGGCGGCTGACCGAGGACTACGGGGCGCGCTGCCTGTACGTCACCGAGAACGGCTCCGCCTACCCGGACACCGTCGGCCCCGACGGGCGGGTCGACGACCCGGAGCGGGTGCGCTATCTGGAGGAGCACCTGGCGGCCTGCGCCCGCGCGGTGTCCGAAGGGGTGCCGCTGGCGGGCTACTTCGCCTGGTCACTGCTGGACAACTTCGAGTGGGCGTACGGCTACGACAAGCGGTTCGGGCTGGTCCATGTGGATTACGGGACGCAGCGGCGGACGATCAAGAGCAGCGGACACCGGTACGCCGCCCTGATCGCCGCACACCGGGCCCGGGTGGGCCCGGTTCCACGAGTGGCGTTCAATCGGCCAGCAAGGTCGTGATGGCCTTGTCCAGCGCGCCGCCGACGTCCTCGATGTGCCGGTGCCGGCCGTTCTCGACGACGAGTTCGCCGCCGGTGACGACATGGCTGACGTCGGCGGCGGTGCCGGCGAACACGGTGTGGGCCAGCGGATCGCCGGCCCGCGCCCCGGCCGTGCGCGGCGAGTCCAGCCGTACGGTGGCGAGGTCGGCGAGCCGGCCCGCCGCGATCGCGCCGGCGTTCCAGCCGAGCGCCGCCATGCCCGCCGAGGTCGCGGCGGTGAGCAGTTCGGCGGCGGTCCAGTGGCCGCGGCGGCCGCTGATCAGCCGCTCGTCCAGTTCGATGGCGCGGGCCTCCTCCCACAGGTCGATCATCATGTGCGCGTCGCTGCCGAGGCTCAGCGGCGTGCCGGCCGCCGCCAGCCGCCCGGCGGGCCCGATCCCGTCGGCCAGATCGCGTTCGGTCGTCGGGCACAGGCAGACGCCGGTGCCGGAGCCGCCCAGCAGCGCGATGTCGGCGGAGTCCAGATGGGTCGCGTGCACGGCCGTCGCGCCCTCGCCCAGTACTCCCTTCTCGTGCAGCAGACGGGTGGGGGTGCGGCCGTACCGCTGGCGGCAGGCGGCGTTCTCGGCGGGCTGTTCGGAGAGGTGGACGTGGAGGGGGACGCCGCGGCGGCGGGCGTCGGCGGCGACGAACGTCATCGCCTCGCGCGGCACGGCCCGCACACTGTGCACGGCGGCGCCGATGCGGAGCCGGTCGCCGTCCCGCAGGGCGCCCGTGCGCCGGGCCCAGTCCTCGGCGCTGCCGTCGCTGAACCGCCGCTGCACGCCTTCCAGCCGTCTGCCGTCGATGTCGGCCATGAGGTAGCAGGTGTCGAGGAGGGTGAGCCGGATGCCCGCGTCGGCGGCGGCGCGGGCGAGCGCGTGGCCCATGGCGTTGGGGTCGTCGTACGGTGTGCCGTCCGGGTTGTGGTGAACGTAGTGGAACTCGCCGACGGCGGTGATGCCGGACAGCGCCATCTCGGCGTACGTGGCGCGGGCGAGGGCGTACATACGGTCGGGATCGAGGTGTCCCGCGGCGTCGTACATGACATCGCGCCAGCGCCAGAAGTCGGTGACGCCGCTCTGGCTGCGGCCGCGGATGGCGCGGTGGAAGACGTGGGAGTGGGTGTTGGCCAGGCCCGGTACGGTGAGTCCGGGCAGTCGGTGGGCACCGGGCGGTGCCGGGGTGTTGTCGGTGACGCGGGTGATCCGGCCGTCGGCCACGTCGATGAGGACCTGCTCGGCGACGCCGGCCCCGCCGAGCCAGGCGTACTCGCAATGAAACGTCATCCGGCCTCCCTAGGGAGCCTGTGTCATGGCCCCGGCCGGGCGCCCGCCGCCTGGCACGCACGCTCGCGGCGTTGTCGTCGGTCGCCGACGCTCCGCGTCGACTCCCTCCTCCGCCTTGCGATCGCACGCACCAGACGACGTTCGCTGATCCGACCAGGGCCATGACACAGGCTCCGACGACGGTCCGCCGCGACCGGTCACGCACCGCGGCGACCACGGAGCTCTCCGTCAACGGTAGTTGATCTCCGAACGACTGGGAACGCCTCGTGCGGACGTGGCGTCAAGATGCCTGTGCCATGGGCGAGTTCAGGATGACCGTGGTGGGCCGGAAGGGCCCTCTTGCGGCGCCGGGGCCGGCTCCGGAGCCGACGCCGCGGCCGGGACCGGGCCCGTGCTGCCCCGCGGCTGGATCCGGGGCAGCGGCTCCTGGGTGTGCCCTGCGGGCGCGCCGTCCAGGAGGGCGGTGAGGGCCTGCGCGGCGTGCCGGCCGAAGGCGGCGGTGTCGCGCACCGGTGCGGTCAGCGCCGGGTGGACGCTGCGGCACAGGACCGAGTCGTCCCAGGCGACGAGGGAGAGCCGGTCGGGGACGCGGATGCCGCGCTCGGCGGCGACGCCCAGCCCGGCGACGGCCAGTACGTCGTTGTCGTAGATCAGGGCGGTGGGCGGCCGGGGGTGGTCCAGCACCCGGCGGGTGGCCGCCGCGCCCTCGCTGTCGGAGTAGTCGGTGGTCACCGAGGCGACCTCGGTGAGGCCGAGGCGGGCCGCCTCGGCGCGCAGGGAGGCGATCCGGCGCTGGGTGTGGGCGAATTCGGGCAGTCCGGCGATGTGCGTGATGCGGCGGTGGCCGAGCGCGTGGAGATGGCCGACGAGGGCGGCCATGATGCCCGCGTCGTCGGCGCCGAGGGTGGAGACGGCCGGGCTCTCACCGTCCACGACGGCCGGCGCGGGGGCGCCGATCATCACGGCGGGCAGCCCGAGGCCGCCCAGCAGGTCGGGGCGGGGGTCGTCCTGGCGCGGGTCGACGACGAGGACGCCGTCCACGCGGTGCTCGGCCCACCAGCGGCGGTAGGTCGCGCACTCCGCGTCCAGCCCCTCGACGACCTGGAAGAGCAGCCCCAGCTTGCGTTGGGACAGCTCCTCCTGGATGCCGGAGACCAGCTGGAGGAAGAAGGACTCCACGCCGAGGGTGCGGGCCGGCCGGGCCAGTACCAGTCCGACCGTCGCCGAGCCCTCGCCGGACAGCGCGCGGGCCGCGGCGCGCGGCTGCCAGCCGAGCTGCTCGGCTACCCGGCGGATGCGGTCCCGGGTCACCGGCGAGACGCCGGGGCGGTCGTTGAGCGCGAAGGAGACCGCGCTCTCGGACACCCCGGCGCGCAGGGCGATGTCCTTCATGGTCGGCCGCCGGGCCGGCGTAGGGCGCATGCTCCCTCTTCCGCTTCGCTACTAATGCGCTTGAGTACGGAGAGACTAAAGCGCATTAGCACTTCGCGCAACAGGCCCGAACTTACCGCTGTGACCTGGGGTTTCAGCACGCAGAAAAGAAATTCGCGCGAAAAGTGTTGACGTAACTCGGGGGCTGCGGGCACCTTTTGGGTCGCCACTCCGGCCCGATCGAAGGAGCCCTGCGGTCATGCGCACTTCCCGAGGCACCCGTGTGCCCAGATCCGCCCGGATCGCCGTACCACTGCTGGCGTCGGCGCTCGTCCTCAGCGCCTGCGGCGGAGGCGGCGGTTCCACCGGCGGCAGCAGCGCCGACGGCAAGGTGAGCGGCCACATCACCTTCCAGACGTGGAACCTGCGCGCCCAGTACAAGGACTACTTCAACGGCCTCATCGACCGGTTCGAGAAGCAGCACCCGGGCACGAAGGTGAAGTGGATCGACCAGCCGGCCGAGAACTACCCCGAGAAGCTCAGCGCGGACGCCGGCGGCGGCACCCTGCCCGACGTGGTGAACGTCTCGCCCGACCTGTCCTATCCGCTGGCCAAGGCCGGGCTGCTGATGAACCTGGACAAGGAGCCGGTCACCGCGAAGGCGAAGAGCACATACACGCCGGAAGCCTGGGCGGGCAACGAACTGCCGGGCCTGGACGGCGCGTACGCCTTCCCCTGGTACCTCAGCACCGGCCCGCTCTTCTACAACAAGGCGCTGTTCAAGAAGGCCGGGCTGAACCCGGAGAAGCCGCCGACGACGTACGACGAGCTGTTCGCTGACGCCGGGAAGATGGCGAAGTCCTCCGGCGGGAAGGTCGCCACGCTGGCCGGGGTGCCCGCGATCGAGGACTTCGGGCGGTACGGCGTGAAGCTGATGAACGCCGACGCCACGAAGTTCACGTACAACGAGCCGCGCGGCGTGGAGCTGCTCACCGAGTACAAGAAGCTGTTCAAGAGCGGCGGGCTGGACTCGCAGGCGCTGAGCGCCACTCCGGAGAGCGCGGGGCGGAAGTTCCTCCAGGGGCGCGTCGCCATGAACCCGGGCAGCGCGCCCGACCTCGTGGACTTCAAGGAGAACGCGCCCGAGCTCTACAAGAACCTCGGCATCACCGACGCGCCGGCCAACACCGGCAAGCCCAATATGTACGTGATGGGCCTCGGCGTGAACGACCGCAGTGAGCACAAGGCCGCCGCCATCGCCTTCGCCCGCTTCGTCACCAACCAGCGCAACCAGGAGTCCTTCGCGCACGAGGTCGCGGTCTTCCCCAGCACCAAGGGTTCCCTCGACAAGCCGTACTGGACCAAGGACGACGGCACCGACGAGGGCCGGGTGCGGGTGGCCGCGGCCAAGATGCTGGACGGCGCGGTCAACTACACGCCCGTGGTGATGACGGACGAGATGAAGACCGTCCTGCAGAACGAGGTCGCCAAGGCGCTGCAGGGCGACAAGTCGCCGAAGCAGGCGCTGGACGACGCGGTCGCGCAGAGCGACCGGCTGCTGCAGCAGGGCTGAGCCATGAGCGTACGGACCCATCGCACGGCCAGTCCCTGGCTGTTCCTGCTGCCGGGCCTGGCCGTGGTCGCGGCCTTCATCCTGTATCCCTTCCTCAGCACCGTTCAGCACGCCTTCACCGACGCGCGGACCCTCACCCCCGGCGTGTGGGTGGGGTTGCGCAACTTCCAGGAGATGCTGGCGGACGGCCAGTTCTGGACGGCGCTGCGCAACAGCCTGCTGTACGTCGTGGTCGTCGTGCCGTGCACGGTCCTGCTGCCGCTGCTGCTCGCGCTGCTCGTGGAGAAGCCGCTCAAGGGCGTCGTCTTCTTCCGCGCGGCCTTCTACACGCCGGTGGTCGCGTCCGTGGTCGTGGTCGCGCTGATCTGGGTGTGGATGCTGGACGACCGCGGGCTGCTCAACAGCATGCTGGAGATGCTGGGCGCGGGCCCGGTGTCCTTCCTCGGCGACGCCTGGCTGGTGCTGCTGTGCGCGATGGCCCTGACGGTCTGGAAGGGCCTCGGCTACTACATGATCATTTACCTGGCGGCGCTGGCACAGGTGCCCAAGGAGCTGCACGAGGCGGCCGCCGTGGACGGCGCAGGGCCGCTGCGCCGCTTCGTCACCGTCACCGTGCCCGCCGTGCGCTCCACGATGGTGCTGGTCGGCGCGCTCTCCTCGGTGGCCGCCTTCAAGGTGTTCTCCGAGGTGTATCTGCTGGCCGGGCCGACCGGCGGCCCGGCCGGGGAGGACAGCACGCTCGTGATGCTCGTCCAGCGCTCCGGCACCGGGCTCTCGGGCCGGGTCGGCTACGCCTCCGCGCTCTCCCTCGTCATCTTCTGCATCGCGCTGGTGCTGATGCTGCTCGTACTGCGCGCCGACCGTAAGGAGAACGCCGCATGACCCGCCTCGGCCGCACGGAGCGGGTCGTGCGTTACCTCCTGATGCTCGCCGTGCTGGCGATCACCGTCGGGCCCTTCCTGTGGCAGCTGTCCACCTCGCTCAAGGGCCCGGCCGAGAACATCTATCCCTCGCCGCCGTCGTTCGTCCCGCACGACCCGACCCTCGCCAACTACGCCGAGGTGGCCCGGATCATCCCGGTCTGGGACTACGCGCTGAACTCCCTGAAGGTCGCCGCCGCCAACGTCCTGACCAACTGCGTCGGCGCCTCGCTCGCCGGATACGCGCTGGCCCGGCTGCGCTTCCGCGGCCGTACGGCGGCCGGACTGCTCTTCGTCGCCGCGCTGCTGGTCCCCCTGGAGTCCATCGTCATCGCGCAGTTCACCACCATGCGCGACCTGGGCCTGAACAACACGCTGGTCGCCGTCGTCCTGCCGGGCAGCGTCGGCGCGCTCAACGTGCTGCTGATGCGCAACGCCTTCCGCGCGATCCCGTACGAGATCGAGGAGGCGGCCGTCGTGGACGGCGCCAACGTCTGGCAGCGTTTTCTGCGCATCGCGCTGCCGTCGGTCAAGGGCACTCTCGCGGTCGTCGCGATCTTCGCGTTCATGGGCGCCTGGGACGACTTCCTCTGGCCGCTGATCGTGCTCTCCGACCCGGACCACTTCACGCTCACCGTCGGCCTGAACTTCCTGCACGGCACCTTCGCCGACAAGCCACGCGTGGTCGCCGCCGGCACGATCATCGCGGTCGCGCCGCTGATCGTGATGTTCGCCTGCCTGCAGCGGTACTTCTTCCGCGGCGTCGGCGAGGGCGCGGTCAAGGGCTGACCCGCCGTAAGCGACGCTCCCCCTTCTCCGTCGAACAGGACCCGTATGCCCCCGCTCCGCTTCGGTGTGAACTACACGCCCACCTGCGGCTGGTTCCACCACTGGCTCGACTTCGACCTGGACGAGGTCCGGGCCGACCTCGATTCCATCGCGGCCCTCGGCCTGGACCACGTCCGGGTCTTCCCCCTGTGGCCGCTCTTCCAGCCCAACCGCACCCTGATCCGCCCGCGCGCGGTGGACCAGCTGGTCTCCCTGGCCGACGCGGCCGCCGAACGCGGCCTGGACGTCGCCGTCGACGGCCTCCAGGGCCACCTGTCCAGCTTCGACTTCGTGCCCGCCTGGACCACCACCTGGCACCGGCGGAACCTCTTCAGCGACCCCGATGTACTGGACGGCCAGGCGGCGTACCTGGAGACGCTGGCCGCGGCGCTCGCCGACCGGCCGAACTTCCTCGGCATGACCCTGGGCAACGAGACCAACCAGTTCTCCGGCGACCCGCACCCCGACCCCGACCGCATCACTCCCGCGCAGGCCACCGCCTGGCTGGAGCGAATGCTGGCGGCCTGCGAGCGCGGCGCACCCGGCCGGCTGCACCTGCATGCCTCGTACGACGCGGCCTGGTACCTCGACGGGCATCCGTTCACGCCGGGTCACTCCGCCACGCTCGGCGCGCTGACCGCCGTGCACGCGTGGGTGTTCAACGGGACGGCACAGCGGTACGGGCGCGAGTCCACGGCCACGGCCCAGCACGCCGCGTACCTCATCGAGCTGTCCAAGGCGTGGGCGGCGGACACGGGCCGGCCGGTGTGGCTCCAGGAGGTGGGCGCGCCGGCGCCGCACATTCCCGCCGAGCACGCGCCCGGCTTCGTACGGGACACCGTGCGCGCCGCGCTGGACTGCACGGACCTGTGGGGCATCACGTGGTGGTGTTCGCACGACGTGGACCGGGCGCTGGCGGACTTCCCCGAGCTGGAGTACAGCCTCGGGCTGCTGACGAACGACCGGCGGGCCAAGCCGGAGGGGCTCGCCCTCGCCGACGCCGTACGGGAGCAGCGGTCCGCGCCGCATGTACCGGAGCCGCGCACCCTCGCGCTGGCCGTGGAGAGCGGCACCCCGTGCGCGCCCGGCGGCCCGGTCTTCGAGGCCTGGATGCGGTTGGCCGAGCGCGGCCTGCGGCCCGCTTGCGTACGGCGCGAACTCGCGGGCGATGACGCCCACTTGAAGGCGCGCGGCATCACGGAAGTGCTCGCCCCCGACCAGGTCTGACAGCCCCGTTCCTGAAGGAGTCCCACCGCCATGCACGACCACCGCACCACCACCGAAGCCCGCCTGAAGCGGGTGCTGGAAGAGCGCCTGTGGCCCGCCGTGTACCCGGAGTCGGTGCCGCTGACCGTCGGCGTGTGGCACGCGCCCGGGGAGCCAGTGCCGGTCGCCGAGGGCATCGCCGCGCCGCGTACGCCCATCGAGCCCGGCGCCCCATGGGGCCCGCCGTGGGGCACCAGCTGGTTCACCGTGCGCGGCACCGTCCCCGAGGCGTGGGCGGGCCGTACCGTCGAGGCGCTGCTGGACCTGGGCTTCGACGAGAACATGCCGGGCTTCCAGTGCGAGGGCCTGGTGTACCGCCCGGACGGCTCGCCGGTGAAGGGTCTCAACCCGCGCAACCAGTGGGTACGCATCGCCGCCCCGGCCCGCGGCGGCGAGGAGGTGCACCTGCACGTCGAGGCGTCCGCCAACCCCGTGATCCTGGACTACCACCCCTTCCTCCCCACCGAGCTCGGCGACCGGGAGACGGCCGGCGATGTGCCGCAGTACAAGCTGGCCCGGATGGACCTGGCCGTCTTCGACGGGACCGTGTGGGAGCTGGCGCACGACCTGGAGGTGCTCGGCCAGCTGATGGCCGAGCTGGGCGAGGACACGGCGCGCCGCTGGGAGATCCTGCGGGCGGTGGAACGCGCACTGGACGCGGTGGATCTGCAGGACATCGGCGGGACGGCGGCCCGCGCCCGTGAGCTGCTGACCGACGTGCTGGCCGCGCCCGCGCACGCCTCCGCGCACCGCATCAGCGCCGTCGGCCACGCACACATCGACTCGGCGTGGCTGTGGCCGCTGCGCGAGACGGTGCGGAAGGTCGCCCGCACAGCGTCCAACATGACCGCGCTGCTGGAGGACGACCCGGACTTCGTGTACGCGATGTCGCAGGCGCAGCAGTACGCGTGGCTGAAGGAGCACCGGCCCGAGGTGTACGCGCGGGTGAAGAAGGCGGTGGCGGACGGCCGGTTCGTGCCGGTGGGCGGCATGTGGGTGGAGTCGGACACCAACATGCCGGGACCCGAGGCGCTGGCACGGCAGTTCGTGCACGGCAAGCGGTTCTTCCTGGAGGAGTTCGGGGTCGAGACGGAGGAGGTGTGGCTGCCGGACACCTTCGGGTACTCCGCTGCGCTCCCCCAGCTGGTCCGGCAGGCGGGCGCCAAGTGGTTCCTGACGCAGAAGATCTCCTGGAGCCGGGACAACAAGTTCCCGCACCACACCTTCTGGTGGGAGGGTCTGGACGGCACGCGGGTGTTCACGCACTTCCCGCCGATGGACACCTACAACGCGCAGCTGTCGGGCCAGGAAGTCGCGCACGCGGCACGCAACTTCCGCGAGAAGGGCGCGGCGACCCGGTCGCTGGCGCCGACCGGCTGGGGCGACGGGGGCGGCGGCACGACCCGCGACATGCTCGCGCGGGCGCGGCGGCTGGCCAATCTGGAGGGCTCGGCCAAGGTCGTCTTCGAGAAGCCCGCGGAGTTCTTCGAGAAGGCGCACGCGGAGTACCCGGACGCGCCGGTGTGGGCCGGTGAGCTGTATCTGGAGCTGCACCGCGCGACGCTGACCAGCCAGGTCCGTACGAAGCAGGGCAACCGGCGCAGCGAACACCTGCTGTACGAGGCGGAGTTGTGGTCGGCGACGGCGGCGGTGCGGACCGGACATCTTTACCCGTACGCGGAGTTGGACCGGCTGTGGAAGGAGGTGCTGCTGCACCAGTTCCACGACATCCTGCCGGGCACGTCGATCGCCTGGGTGCACCGGGAGGCGGCGGAACGGTACGCGCGCATCGCGGTGGAGCTGGAAACGCTCATCGAGGCGGCCCAGCGGGTGCTGGCGGGCGATCCGGCGGCGGGCTCCACGCTGGTGTTCAACGCGGCGCCGCACGGGCGGGAGGGCGTGCCGGCGCGCGGTGCGCTGCCCGAGCGGGCGGC